>NZ_SMGR01000004.1 GCF_004346865.1 Shimia isoporae | reverse complement strand
CGCCCCGTCTGGCGTCCCGTTAGCGCCTCAGCGCCGCCGGTGAGGGGGGTTCTAAGGTTTACTACCAACAGCCGCAAGCGCTTTTTTCAGGTTTTCTGCCTTTTTTTGAAGTTTTCTTGAAAGTTATTTATTTTCAATATCTTAGGTTGGCGATTTTTTGTAGAGGCCAGCACAAACACGCCAAATTGGCCATTAACCTTTTGTTCAGATGCCCGCCTACGCAGTTATCCACAGGAAAGCCCACATGAACCCGCGAGTCAGGTGGCGATTCAGACCGGATTCCGAGGAATCAGATGCCCACAGAAGGTTGGAGCGAGTCGGCGGGGGAAAAATTGGGCTGGCTGCAAAACGTCGGCAAAGCGTCGGTATTGCGTCGGTATCGTCAGCTGGTCTTGGCGGCGGGGCGACGTCTGGGCAGCAGGCGCCATGCCACAAGCAGGACAACCACACCGACATAGATGAGTGGTTCGTACTGAAATCCCCGAGACTGCATAAGATAGTGTGCCACGCCAAAGAGCGCCGCCGGATAAGTCAGCTTGTGCAGTTTGCGCCACCGGGGACCCAGCTTGCGCACCGACCAGTTATTGGACGTAAGCGCCAGGGGAAGAAGTAGGACGAGTCCGACCATGCCTACCGTTACATAAGGACGCTTGAGTATGTCGGCCCATATCTGGGACAGAATCTGGACATCGAGCACCAACCAAACCGCGAAGTGCAGTAGTATATAGGAGAAGGCCACCACACCGATAACACGGCGCAACGGTAACAGAGACACACCCGACAATGAGCGCAGCGGTGTCACAATCAGACCCAACACAATCAACTGCAATCCGACCTTGCCCAGTGCGTGCTCCATTGCCTTGACCGGATCGACGCCCAAACCACCAGTAAGGCCACTATATAAGAGCCAAGCTGGATAGAAGGCTGCCACAGTATATAAGAGCCACTTTGGTATGCGGCGGATCAGGCTATTGAACGTGTCGGTCATTCCGTCAGGTGGCCTGATCATTGGTGCCGCAGCAATCGTCACCCTGCTGAACCGGTGGACAAGGCGCGGTGCCATACGAGCAAAACACGCAACAGTCTCCGGCAAGCGGTTTGAGAAGCGCGCCGCATGAAGCGCACTCCATAAAGTACTGGCACATATCTTCTGGCATCTGATGTGACTCTTCGTGCCCGCAGTCCGGACAGGTCACTTCGGATATGAGGACAACGGAGGCCATGGTCAGTAGTTCTTCGCGAGGTCCATACCTTCGTAGAGACCGGCAACATCCTCTTCGTAACCATTGAACATCAAGGTTGGGATTCGTTTGGCAAAAAGCCCGCCCCCGATGGGACGCTCAGACGCCTGCGACCAACGAGGGTGATTCACGTTTGGGTTCACGTTGGAATAGAAGCCGTATTCTGAGGGAATCGCCTTGTTCCAACTGGTGGGGGGTTCCTTATCGGTGAGAGTGATCCGAACGATAGATTTGATCGACTTGAACCCGTATTTCCACGGAACCACCAAGCGCAACGGCGCGCCGTTTTGCTTGGGCATGTCTTTTCCATAGATGCCGGTCGCCACAATCGTGAGAGGATGATTGGCCTCATCCAGTCTCAGGCCCTCAACATATGGCCAATCCAGGAAGGGGCGCTGTTGGCCAATCATTTCCTCGGGTCGAAATAGAGTTTCAAAGGCCACGTATTTGGCCGTGGATTGAACACCCGCAAGATCGAGCAAGTCTTTAAGCTCAAATCCATTCCAAGGAACAACCATCGACCAGGCTTCTACACAACGGAAACGGTAGATGCGTTCTTCGATTGTCATCTTGGACATAATGTCAGCGAAGTCATAGTCGCCCGGATTATCCACCATCCCATCAATCGTTATGGTCCAAGGCTTTGTCGTTAGTCGATGGGCGTGCTTTGCCGGATCGCCCTTGTCCGTTCCGAAATCGTAAAAATTGTTGTACTGTGTGATCACATCAAATTCGGTAGGGGTCAGCTCTGCAGCAGCCTGAGACTTTGGTGCGATGGCCGTCAGTCCAAGGCCCGCCATGCCGGCCATTATCTGGCGACGATTGAGATAGGCGCCCTGTGGGGTCACGTCGTCATGAGTCAGTGTATTTTTCCAGCGGTACGCCATTGAAGTCTCCCTTGTCCTGAATCCAGACATATACGGAGGTAGTTTGGTCGCGCCAGACACACGGTCTCACGATGGTGTGGGCGAACTGTAACAGAGTGTACGACGGCTTTCATCGCCTAGCGCGCAGAAGGTCTCGGAAACACTTCGTTCATCGGCACCGAACGGCCATTGGGTTGAACCAACCGGACATGCCGTCGGCGCAGCTTGCGTGGCTCCGACACGCCCACCGAATGCGCGATTGTTTCGACTTCTTTGACGATCGCTTTGGCATATCGAGCAACACGGGTGTATTTTCGCTCTACGACAAGTCCCTTCTGGAAACGCGGATCATGGGTCGTGATGCCTGTGGGGCAGGTATTTTTGTTGCATTTGAGTGCCTGAATACAGCCAAGCGCAAACATAAAACCCCGCGCTGAAGTGACAAAATCTGCGCCTGCCGCCAACGCCCAGGCAATGTCGCCGGGGTTTACCAGCTTGCCGGAGGCAACCAGACGTATGCGATCGTTCAATCCGTATTCCTCGCGCAGGTCCGCCACCAATGGCAGCGCTTCCCGAACAGGCATACCGACCAGGTCGATCAACGGCATTGGTGCTGCGCCAGTGCCTCCTTCTCCGCCATCAATGGTGATGAAGTCCGGTGAGTCTTCCGCGCGTCGAGAAATGATTTCAAAGAACTCTCGGAATGCTTCTTCGGACCCGACGACGGTCTTGATCCCAACCGGCTTGCCTGTGACGTCCCGAATGTGGGCAATCATGTCGAGCAGATGGTCATAGGTGTCGATTTCACGATGGCGGTTCGGCGAGATACCGTCCTGTCCAATGCGAAGACCGCGGATTGCGGCAATTTCTTCTGTGACTTTCTCTCCGGGCAAAATCCCGCCTTTGCCCGGCTTGGCACCCTGAGCCATCTTAATTTCGAACATGCGCATACTGTCATGGGCTGCGACTTCGCGCAGCTTTTCATCCGACAGGTTGCCGTGTTCGTCGCGAACGCCAAATTTTGCGGTGCCGATTTGATAAACAAGGTCGCATCCGCCTTCGAGATGGAAAGGAGAAAGCCCCCCCTCTCCCGTGTTTAGCCAAACACCGGCCTCATTCGCTCCGCGCGACAGCGATTGCACCGCGGGTTTGGAAATCGCGCCATAGCTCATACCCGAGATATTGAAGATGGACGGTGCCAGATAGGGAATGCGTGCTGTCTGGCCAATCAGCAACGGCTCGGTGCTGGCATATTCATCATCGAGTGGCGGGAAAGGATCATTCACAAAAATCGGAGTTCCCGGAACAGCAAGGTTGCGGGTGGACCCAAAAGCCACTGTATTGCCTTTGCCTTCACCGGCACGCCCGACCCATTCTCGTTGCGCTCGGTTGAATGGCAGCTCTTCACGGTCCATCGCAAAAAAGTACTGGCGAAAAAACTCACCCAGTTCTGAAAACAGGTGCCGGAATCTTCCGATAACTGGATAGTTGCGCCGGATTGCGTCTCCGGTTTGGGACCGATCGATGACAAAGAGAACAATCGCAATGGCAACCAAAATGCCAAATATAAGAACAAACAGAAGACCCAAGAAGTTGACGACATCAAAGGCGGTTTCCATGGTGTTTTCCATCGCTTGGCTCCTGTCTGGCTATGACGACAGAGTGCGGTGCCGCAAAGAAGTGCGCAATGCAAAAAGGCCCGCCAAGGATGACGGGCCTTTCACATTATTTATAGCCTAAGTTACAAGGACCCCTTGCGCTCGAAGACCACTTTGCCATCGACGATGGTCTTGGTGACTTTGGTTTCATAGATGCTGTGCGGATCGATTTCGAAGAGATCATGTTCCAGAACGATCAAGTCGGCTTTCTTACCTACCTCCAGCGAACCCAACCGGTCCTGGTCGCCTTCGGCAACCGCAGCCCAGATTGTGTACGCTTTGAGCATATCCTCAAGCGCCACCTTGCGACCGGCCCATGTTTCCTGATTCTCCCAGAAGTATCCGCCCTCAAAGTATGGCACCACATCACCAGTTACAGCGACTTCGATGGAGGCAAGCGGATTGAGCTGTCCAACGGGACTGTCGGAGCCGCCTGCAAAGTTAATCCCTGCGTCGATGACGTCGGCAGCCGGCATCAAGGACTCGTAGATCTCCTTGGTCAGGTATGGCTTGTTGAGATAGACCATCGAGTCGTTGTTCTGCCGCCAGAGCATGGTCATGTTCACGGTCGCGTCGGCGGCCTTGATCCGGTCGAAATCGGCAGGGTCAATGTGGTAGCCATGTGCGAGATAAGGTCGGTTGTTGGTTTCAGCACCGCGGGAATCGCGGCTGTGCTCCAGAACATCAAGAGCCTGCTTCACGGCCCGATCCCCTATGGCGTGCATATGGATCGAATAGCCCATTTTCTCGAATTGAGTGGTCCAGTCTTTCAGCTTTTCCGTGTCGTAGAACAATTTGCCCTTGTGACCCAGCCCGACATATTCCTCAGTGGTGGCGGCGGTCTGCGCCTCGTAAACGCCATCGAGCCAGTATTTGATCTGGTCGACCTGGATCCAGTCTCCTTCCGGTGCAAACCAATCGCTGTATTCGGACAGGTCGCCGTCATAAGCAGGGTCTACGTACATGGCGAAATTGATGCGAACGGTCGCGTCGCCGGCTTCCAGCACCTCGGTCGCGTATCCAAGGTTGTCCGCTGTTCCCCACGGGTCGATTACTGTGGTTATGCCCTTTTCGTTTACGGCTTTCATGAACTCTCGGTAGGCCACCGCGTAGTCGTCTGCGTCATAAACAGGGATGTGGTCGTCAAACAGGAACATCGCGTATTCGCGCAGCGTGCCTTGAAGCTCTCCATCCTCGGTGTGCAGTATCCATCCGTTCTCGGGATCGGGGGTGTCCTTGGTGATCCCCGCCATTTCAAAACCTTTGGAGTTGGCCCAGCCATTATGCCCGTCTTCGGCAACCGCAAAGAACGGACGATCAGGCAGGATGGAGTCTATGAACTCGCGTGAGGGTGCCGCGTCTTCGAACGCACCGAGCGCCCAACCCGATCCAATCAGCCACTCACCTTCAGGCAATTCGGCGTCACAAGCCCGGATAACAGCGGCCACATCCTCGGGCGTGCCTTTACCCGACAAGTCACACTTGAGCGCGATTGCAGCTGCCACCCAATCTGTGTGGATGTGTGTGTCATGGAAACCCGGCATCAACATCTGGCCGTTCAAGTCAACTACACTGGCAACAGGTGCCGCAGTGCGTGCGTCAGCTTCAGTCCCCACAAATGTGATTGTATCGCCTTCGATTACAACCGCCTCCGCTGTGGGTAATTCGTCGTTGGCTGTCCAGATGGACCCGTTCACAAACATGGTCTGGTCTGCCGCGAACGAAGAAATCGGTAACATTGCGAGTGAAGAGGCAGCTGCGAGCAGCTTGGCTTTGCTCAAAGACATGGAGGTCTCCTGTTGTCATCAAGGGACCGAATTGCCCGGTAGGACACGCAAAGTTTTTCTGAGCCGATACCTTTCCAGGTATCGCCGACTTGCAGTGATCTACAGCTAAGAAACAATTCGGGGCAAACCGAGCGGCGTCCGAAACCCGGGCCACAAACACTGGCTTGCCGAGTGAAAAGATAGCGCTGCGTGCGCCACGCTTCAAACGTCAATCTTGCAACGCAGACTTGCGTTAACTTTTTGAGTTTGCGCTATTTTTTGCTAAATTCGGGAGTTGTAAGCCAAGGTCCGCCGCCAGAAATTCGGTCGCTAAATTTGTTCACTTTCAAAACTAAAAAGCCGACATTCAATCTGTTAGTGTTTCGCCTTTGCTCTGACAACCCGAGTCAGAAATGGCGGCAACTGTCGTCGCCGCCTTTATCTTTTTAACGTTCATCTGATTGACTCAGTGAACAACCGCATCATCCGGTTTTGGGTTTTCGGATGATCCCACGCGATCGCCAATCAGGAGGCCTTCGGCTCCGGCGGTTACGGGAACCGTGTCGCCGTCTTTGATTTCTCCGGCAAGAAGCGCCTCAGCCAGCGGGTTTTGTAGTGCGCGCTGTATCACTCGCTTGAGCGGTCGTGCGCCAAAAACCGGGTCGTAACCCTCATCCGCCAGCCATTTCTGCGCGGCGTCATCAAGCTCGATACCGATCTTGCGACCCTCGAGGCGCTTCTTGAGGCGCGCCAGTTGAATCTCGACGATGCCATCCATATCGGCCCGCGCGAGGCGATCAAAAATGATCGTTTCGTCCAGACGATTCAGGAACTCCGGACGGAAGTGCGCCCGCACCGCATCCATCACATCGCGACGCGCGTCCGAAGCGTCAGCACCTTCCGGCAACTGGCTCAGGGCTTGTGCGCCAAGGTTCGACGTCAGGATGATCAACGTTTGCTTGAAGTCGACAGTGCGACCCTGACCATCGGTCAAAACCCCGTCATCGAGCACCTGAAGGAGCACGTTGAAAACGTCCGGATGGGCCTTTTCAACTTCGTCAAAGAGCACCACCTGATAGGGGCGACGGCGCACGGCTTCGGTCAAGACACCGCCCTCGTCATAACCGACGTAACCGGGAGGCGCGCCGATCAAACGTGCGACGGCATGCTTCTCCATGAACTCGGACATGTCGATACGCACCATGGCGTTGTCGTCGTCAAACAGAAACTCCGCCACGGCCTTGGTCAACTCGGTCTTACCGACCCCGGTCGGACCTAGAAACAGGAAGCTGCCCAGTGGACGGTTCTCGTCATTGAGACCTGCCCGCGCACGGCGCACGGCATTGGACAGCGCTTTGACTGCGGAGTTCTGGCCAATTACCCGACGATGCAGATCGTCCTCCATGCGCAGGAGCTTTTCACGTTCGCCTTCGAGCATCTTGGACGTCGGGATTCCTGTCCAGCGCTCGACCACTTGCGCGATCTGTTCCGGGCGAACCGCTTCTTCAACAGTCATTTCGCCTTCAGCCGCTTCAGCATCCTCCAGCTTTTTCTCAAGCTCGGGGATCACGCCATACGACAGTTCGCCTGCTCGGGCGAGGTTGCCTTCGCGTTTGGCGATGTCAAGATCAGCGCGAGCTTGATCGAGCGCCTCCTTGAGGTCGCGCGCTGATGCCAGCTTGTCTCGGCCAGCTTGCCACTTGGCGGTCATCTCGGCGGATTTTTCCTGCAAGTCTGCCAGGTCCTTTTGCAGGGTTTCCAAGCGATCCACAGACGCAGCATCGTCCTCAAGTTTCAGCGCCTCTTCTTCGATCTGCAACTGCAGGATCTGGCGGTCGAGCGCGTCAAGTTCTTCGGGCTTGCTGTCCACTTCCATGCGCAGTCGAGAGGCGGCCTCGTCCACGAGGTCGATGGCCTTGTCCGGCAAGAAGCGGTCGGTGATGTAGCGGTGGCTTAGCGTTGAGGCGGCAACCAACGCGGAGTCGGATATCCGGACCCCGTGATGAAGCTCATACTTCTCCTTGATGCCGCGCAAGATCGAGATGGTGTCCTCAACCGTCGGTTCTTCGACCATGACCGGCTGGAAGCGGCGCGCAAGGGCGGCGTCCTTTTCGACGTACTTACGGTACTCATCCAGCGTGGTCGCACCGATACAGTGCAACTCTCCGCGTGCAAGCGCCGGCTTGATCAGGTTGGCCGCATCCATTGCGCCGTCGGTTTTGCCGGCGCCAACGAGCGTATGCATCTCGTCGATGAACAGGATAATTTCGCCTGCTGCTTCGGTGACTTCGGTCAAAACGGCTTTGAGGCGTTCCTCGAACTCGCCGCGGTATTTCGCGCCCGCAATCAATGCGCCCATGTCCAGCGCAAGAAGCTTTTTGTTGCGCAGGCTTTCCGGCACATCCCCGTTCACAATGCGCAGGGCCATACCTTCGGCGATGGCGGTTTTACCCACGCCCGGCTCGCCGATCATTACGGGATTGTTCTTGGTTCGGCGGCTGAGTACCTGCATGGCGCGGCGAATTTCGTCGTCCCTGCCAATAATGGGGTCGATCTTGCCTTCGGCGGCGCGCTCAGTCAGGTCCTGAGCATATTTTTTAAGTGCGTCGTAGCCTTCTTCGGCCGACGCACTGTCAGCCGTTCGACCCTTGCGAATGTCGTTGATCGCCGCATTCAGCGCTTGGGCAGTTACTTTGCCTGCTTCGAGCGCGTCTTTGGCTTTGGATTTGACCATCACGAGCGCCATGAGAACGCGTTCTACGGGGACGAAGCTGTCACCGGCCTTCTTTGCCAGCGTTTCGGCCTCGCCCAAAACCTTTCCGGTGGCGCTGTCGAGATATGGTTGACCGGTGTCGCCGGACACCTGTGGTAGTTTGGTGACTGCTGCGTCTACGGCTTCCCTGACCCGGACGGCGTCACCGCCGGAACGGTTAATCAGATTGGCGGCCAGACCCTGGTCGTCATCCATCAAAGCCTTCAATAGGTGTTCAGGGGTCAGCCGCTGGTGGCTTTCCCGCATCGCGATTGTCTGCGCTGCCTGAACGAAGCCGCGAGACCGCTCCGTGAACTTGCTCAAGTCCATGGTTTTCTCCTTTTTCCAAGCGCCCTGATGTCGGAACGCCCGCTTGGCGGCGCGTCCCATTTTGGGCCTCACATCCGATGTGGGAGGACACATGCGCGGTTTCAAGAATTGGGGGCGAGAATATGGCATTCGGCCATTTCTCCCAACGGTTGAGGGGAATGAAAGGCTTAAAGAAACCTTAACTGCCGTCCAATTTCGCCCCATTTCAGAGACACAGTAGCCAGTGACGCAGTACACTATAAGGAGGCCACACTATGCATGTGACCGACATTCATATTTCCAACCCGACGTATCGTCAGACTCTTGGCGAGTTGTCGGCTGTTGTTTCTTTGAGCAGCGAATTGCGGGACGTAAGACTGTTGTGCCAGGTACCGGCGGCAGCTGAACGCCGCGAAGGTGAGGGGCGACTGGCCCTTATCCGCGAAGCTCTGCGCCAGATCAGCCGCATGCCGGAAATCCGTACAGGTAGAGAAGAACTTTCGTTTGCTCCGGGGCTGATGCCCGAAGCGGCCCAATAGCGAGGGACTGGACAGTCTCGGTCTGCCAGTCGAGACTGTCGGTATGACATCGCTTTCCACTATCCGAGCGCGTTCCGATTGGCGTGACATTATCGAGGGCCAGCCACAGCATCTGGGGCTGGCCTTGTTGCTAACCGTTGGCGCATTCGCGCTTTTGAGCCCTGCGGACGAGGGTCCGCGCTTACTTTGGCTCACGGCTCCACAATGGGCCAAGATTTCCATCATTCTGGCGATTGTTCATCAAGTCGTCGTAGCCTTTGTATTTCGGCTGCAACTTCATCGAGCACTGTTGTCGCGCATTTTGGGAGAGCGGGACCTCGAAATCTGGACGCGAATTTTTCTACCGCTGCTTGTCGCCAGACCGGTAACCGTGATCCTGACTGGGTGGGCCGACGATACTTCCTTGAACGAACCTCGATGGGCCGAATGGTTGGTTGGCGTGGCGTTCATCGGTCTTGCTGGGTGGGTCATGCATTCCGTATTCAAGTATTTCACAATTCGCCGCGCAGTCGGAGGTGACCACTTCCGGGATGAAATTGTCAGGATGCCAATGGTCAGCGAAGGCGCGTTCAAGTTCACCAGCAACGCAATGTACGGCCTCGCGTTTCTCGGTATGTGGGGGATTGCACTGGTGTTCGACAGCTGGAACGCTCTGGTCGTGGCCTTTTTCCAACATTGCTATATCTGGGTTCACTGGTATTGCACCGAGAAGCCCGACATGGAGTGGCTGTATGGAAACCGCTGAGGGTTGCGAGCGAGACTTGCCGACAGTATTGAACCGTCAAGTTTCCCCAGCGCCAGCAACGGAGTTTTCCAATGACCGCAGATGACCGCCTGATCGTCGCCTTAGATGTACCCAACGCCCTGGAGGGATTGAAGCTGGCCGAAACGATTGGCGATGCGGTGTCTTTCTACAAAATTGGCCTCGGGATGCTGACAGGTGGTGGGCTGGCTTTGGCCAATGAGTTGAAGGATGAACACGGGAAGAAAATCTTCCTTGATATGAAGCTCTTCGATATTGGCGCGACAGTCGAAGCCGCAGTTCGTGGACTGGCCCAGTTTGACCTGGATTTCCTTACCGTGCATGGCGATCCGCATGTGGTGAAAGCCGCCAAAGAAGGCGCAGCGGGTAGCAACCTGAAGATTTTGGGTGTGACCATTCTGACGTCGTTGGACCGCAACGATCTGGACGGATGCCTGATAAAGGACGGCGATGTAAAAGATCTGGTGATCGAACGTGCGGGCAATGCATTCAATGCTGGTGCAGACGGCGTTATCGCCTCGCCGCAAGAGGCTGCTTTGATTCGTGCGCTGCCAGAGAGTGAAGGACGTTTGATTGTGACCCCCGGGGTGCGCCCTGCCGGAGCCGATCTTGGCGATCAGAAACGCGTCGCGACACCCGCCAACGCTGTAGCCGACGGCGTGGACCATATTGTAGTCGGTCGTCCGGTGTGGAGATCTCCGGACCCCCGCGCTGCTGCGCAAGCTATTGTGGCGGAGATGTCTTCGGTACAGGCAAAACAACCCAACCGCTGATCAGGCAGCCAGATAGTCCGCCAGCCGGGTTTGGAAATGGGGGATGCCGCGAGAATGCGTCAGGTATTCTCGAGGCGTCATCAATCGCCAACTTTGTCCTTCTTCTCCCAGATGGATGGCCGAGATGCTTGCCGCCGGCAGCGTTGCAGCGAAAAACCATGTGAAGTGATTCTCGCGATGGTAAAGCTTCGCCCACTCAAGCGCCGACGGGGTCAGTTCAATACCCACTTCTTCACGGGTTTCCCGCAGTGTACATTCTACTGCGTTTTCGCCGCCTTCTCGTCCACCACCGGGAAAATCCCAATAATTTGGCCACGGGATGGACGGGTTGTTGTCGCGCAGCAGAGTGACGAGCTTTCCGCCCGCAAACAGCATGAGCTTTGTTCCGCGAAACGATCTGTCGGTCCAGGCCGCAGCTGTTATACTCATTGCTCAATCACCAAAGATCGCTCCGATGCCGTCACTCTGCCGCGACTGTCTTAAGACTTTGGAAACCGGACCACGCTGTCCGGCCTGCGGCAGCATGCGCGTTACCAGTCACCCCGAGCTTTTTTCTCTCTCCATTGCACATATGGATTGTGATGCATTTTACGCCAGTGTCGAGAAGAGAGATAACCCTGAGCTGATCGATAAACCCGTCATAATCGGTGGCGGAAAAAGAGGGGTGGTTTCCACAGCCTGCTATGTGGCGAGAATTCGAGGCGTTCGGTCTGCGATGCCAATGTTTCAGGCCCTTAAACTATGCCCTGACGCGGTGGTCATCAAACCGCGCATGTCGGTGTACGCCGAAATTAGTCGCGACATCCGCAAGATGATGGACGAAATGACGCCTGTGATCGAACCGTTGTCACTGGATGAAGCCTTTATGGACTTAACGGGAACCGAGCGCCTGCATGGTGTACCCCCTGCGGTCATGCTGGCCCAATTGGTGAAGCGCATGAAGGATGAACTGGGGATCACGGGTTCCATCGGGCTGAGTCACAACAAGTTCTTGGCAAAGGTCGCCAGCGATCTGGACAAGCCACGCGGGTTTTCCGTGATCGGCGCCGCAGAAACAGAGGACTTCTTGCGCGATAAGCCTGTTCGGTTGATTTGGGGGATCGGCCCCGTCGCGCAAGAAAGTCTCGAACGCGCAGGGATCAGGACGTTTACCGACCTGCTTCGCTGGGAGCAGGAAGACCTTATCGCGCGGTTCGGCAATATGGGCTACCGATTGTGGCACCTCGCCAGAGGGATGGACAAACGTCGGGTTTCATCAAGCACACCAATGAAGAGCATCAGCAACGAAACCACCTTTTTCGAGGATACGGCCAACACGGATGTTCTGGACGGGCATATTTGGCGAATGGCCGAAAAAGTTTCAGACAGAGCCAAGGCCAAGGACCTCGCCGGACGTGTAGTGACGCTTAAACTCAAGCGGGCGAACCACAGTTCGATCAGCCGTCGCGTGAGCCTTCGCGATGCGACACAGATGGCGGACACACTTTACCGGACAGCGAGGGGACTATTTGATCAGGTGGGTGATGAAGGCCCTTATCGTCTTTTGGGCGTAGGGCTTGCCGACCTCGTACCATCAGAACAGGCCGACCTGTCTGGCGACTTGCTGGATCCGAGGGCAGAGCAACGGGCGAAAGCCGAGCGGGCGACCGACGAAATTCGCAAGCGGTTCGGCTCTGACGCCATCCTGAAGGGTCGCTCGATGCGGTGATGCCTTCTTGGAATCAGTCAGGCACCATGCCGTCCGGCCAGCTGCGCGGAAACTCGGAGATACAAAGCATCACATCAGAATTGGGAAGCACCTTTTTGACATCAGCAATCAGCGCAATGTTCAAAGCGTCGATTTCCTGTGCGGTGATGGCTTGTCTGGGATTGCAGTAAACACTGACAAGATAGGTCCGCCCGAGTTTCACCACGGACAGGTCCGTCATCTCACCCGGCGCAGCCTCCATTCTGTCACGGATTGCACGACGCACCTTGGCAATCACATCTGGTCGCGCTGTGACGCCGAGAAGCTCGCCAACCCCGCCCAACATTTCCCGCCAGATTTGCCAGATTGATCCTGCACATAAAACAATAACCACAATGCTGTCGCCGATGGGTGCGATAGGCGCTAAGACACCGTCTCCGAGAAGGAAGATGATTCCGAGACCGGCAAATGTGCCAAATGTAAGCGCGCCATCCACGGCCGCTGCTTTGGATTCAAGGCGCAGGATTTCGCTGTTTTTGCCTGTTCTCTTCCACGTCCTGTGATGAAGGGCCCAAAGTCCAAAACACGTCGCCCCAACAACGACGAAGTAGACGAACATGGGTGCGTAGTGCAACTCGGCGACAGGCTCACCAGAGAGATAGTTAGCAATATTCATCCCTGCAGATCCGGCCGCGAAAAGAATCAGGCCGATCAGCGACAACGACCGGAAGGTTACGAAAACCGCCTCGTCCGCAGCGTAGCCGAGCGGGCGAAATCGGTCGGGCGCGGCGCCAGCGTTGAGACTGATTTTGCGACCGATCAGAGCGGATGTGAAACCGATCAGAGAGAACATGCCATCCATCAGGATCGCGGTGGAGTTTGAAAGTACGGCAGCGGCGACGCCCGCGACGCCCATGAAGACGCTGCCACACATCGCGATAACCAGGGTGCGTGCCTCAATTTGCTTGATTTGCGCCTTGTCCATTCCCGTCTCCTTGGTCACCTTTGTTACCTTGTGCCAGATTTAGGAACGTCTTCAATCATGGCAAGCCAGTTTGAAGAGACGACTACTCCGCAGCCAAGGGTTCTCGCTCCAAACGGCCAATATCCGCAATCTTCCGCACCACCTTGGCAAGCCGCGCCTTGAGCACACCAAATCCCTCGTGCGGCGTGATCTTGGCCTCATCCATATAAAGAGACCGGTCGATTTCAATTTGAACTGCGTGCTGACCACGCGCCGGTCGGCCATAGGTTTGCGTGACATAGGCGCCAGCAAACGGGGAGTTGCGAGCCACGGCAAATCCCTCATCCTCGAAGGCGGCGGCGACTTCATCAACGATTTCTGTATGTGCAGCTGCGCCAAACCGGTCGCCTATGACGATTTCCGGGCGGCGCGATCCCGGACGCAGGCCGGAGGTGACAGCCTCACGCGGCATCGAATGGCAATCCACCAGAATTGCACGGCCAAAACTCGTGCGCGACTCGGTCAGCAGGTTCTGGAGTGCAAGATGATATGGCCGCCAGTAGGTTTCGATCCGTTGATGAGCCTCTGCACGTGTCATCTTGCCATAGTAGATCGGTCGCCCATTGGCCACGACGCGCGGAATCACGCCCAGCCCAGACGCGACACGCGGGTTGTGCCCGATCTTCCGCACCCCTTCGATCAGCGCCGGATCCAGTTCATCTTGAGACCTGTTCAGATCCAGAAACGCGCGCGGCGCATGTGCCTTTAGCAAAGGGGCCCCAAAATGCGGAACACAATCAAACAACTGATCCACAAAGGCATCTTCGGAAGACCGGATTGTGTGGCTGTCCAGAAGCGACGCCTTTACGAACCAGTCCGGATAGCTGCTTCCACTGTGTGGAGAAGCAAAGACGACCGCCGAGTTGCGCACTTCGGGCATCTGAACTGTGAAAGAGGGGTTTTGCATTGCGTCTCCTGTCACAGAAAAATATAGGCTGAAAAATATATGGGCCGAAAGGCCTTGATCCCCCCGCCGACTCCTTTTATAGACCCCGCTACCGGCGCGGAATCCCCGCGCCCCCTTTTGTTGGGGGGTGTGGAATTTGTGTCGGATCGGGCGATTAGCTCAGCGGTAGAGCACTTCGTTGACATCGAAGGGGTCACTGGTTCGATCCCAGTATCGCCCACCATGAATTCACCGCTTTGACCGAGGTCGAAGCACCCGCAACCCAGAGGCGCACGCCGCGCCGCGATAAGAGGAGAAGGACTATGAAAGTCAAGAACTCGCTCCGTTCGCTCAAGAACCGGCACCGCGACTGCCGCATTGTGCGCCGCAAGGGCCGTGTTTATGTGATCAACAAGACCCAGCGTCGCTTCAAAGCACGTCAGGGCTGATGGTTCGGGCCTTTTGGCCCGCCTACGATCACAGCGCTGAAGAACCGCCCCGTGGGGCGGTTTTTTTGTTTTTGCAACCGACAACTCTACACTCCAGTAGACACTTGGATTTTCTCGCGCTCCACCCGCGGGCTTCCTACTAAGAAAGAATTTTCGTTTTCTGGTTTTACGTCCAACAGTTGCGGCCAGGTCAAAATCTGCAACCGGCCGCTTGTAGAAGTCATTGTGATTTTTGGAATCGGTTCGAACAATCAGGACCAATTGCTCATCTGAACTCCACCCAGGTTTGAAGCAAGTAAACTGCCTGTCGCGGGAACCGGAATGCCCACATCAATATTGCACCGCAACACTTTCAGTGACGCTGCCTCAAGCCTAACGGTTGCCGCCGGTCTGTTTGTTGATCGTCCGTTCGATCTCGATAAACGTACTTTCCGTGATGTAACCCGGCTTGGCCTCTGCTTGAGGTGGAACGTAGATCGACCGGAAACCTGCTCGATGCGCTCGACGACTGTTTGTTGAATAGCGGAAGCAACGACGCGATCCTTCTTTCCAGCAAGTGCGGCCGTCGACGAGCGGAATCAGGCGTTCGGACTGCGCCATTGCAGGTGTCGGTGCCGAGGTGAGCGGGGCAGCAACAATCAAAAAAAGACCCGCGATTATGTAGCGAACCATAATAAGCTCCTATTGAGATAGTGCCATAATACGCCTGCAATCGAACGATGGTCCAAACACAATTTTGCGGTCAGTCGAGAAGTGGTGCATCGCACCTTCAGGATTTGCGAGCGTGACAAGTGAACTGGAATATGGGCTGATTGTGCATGTGGTGAGATTGTACGGCTCTTTCGCCAGCAAGGGAGCGCTCATGAAGCTTTTAATTATCGGGCACAGCCATGTAGCTAGCATGCACCGAGCTGTGGCGCGCAGTGATCAGGATCAGGTCGAAATTATTAATATTCGGCATATCGCAGGAGGCGACACAAACGAGGCAATCCTCGCACAGTTAGGCGCCAAGGCAGCGCAATAACAACCCGAAGCCGTGTGTCTTTGTGTACGAGGCAATCAATACAACCGATTGAGCTTGATCGAGCACCAGGTACCCTTTTCAATTGGAGAAAGCGTTTCTGGTTCGGTGCCGGATCCGGATGCAGCTCGGCATTTTGTTCCCTACAAAATGATGGAAGACTTTATTGAACAGAATTCAGATATTGAGTTGATTGCCCATATTTTCGAAGCGTTTCCAGACTCTCGGCGTTTCTACGTGAACGTGCCACCGTCGGCGGAGACCTACGAGATTGAAAAAATGGACTTCGGCAAAAACGCAGACTTCACTCAAGACGATTTGGCGCCGTCTGAGCTCCGACTTTTGATGTACAAAATTCAGACGAAGATTCTGAAATGTGCTGCAGACAGAAACAACGCTGACTTTATCGACATTCATGAATCCTTGGTACGGGCTGACGGATTTCTTAGGGATGCATTCACGCAACACGATCCCACCCACGCCAATCAGGACTTCGGGGATGCAATGCTCGACGTCATTTTAACACAGGTTGAGGCTACGCGATGACACACCCCTACGTTGGCAAGCCGGACGCCCAATTCTGGAAGCGCGAGCCTGGGATTTCCGACTGGAGAAGTTTGGATCCGGTTAGCAAACCACCATTTCAAATTTCGAAAACTGATCGTGTTGTGACCGCCGGCAGTTGCTTCGCGCAGCACGTCGGGCGTGCCTTGAGACGCGCAGGATTTAGACACCACGTTACTGAACGGGCGCATGCCATTTTCCCTCCGCCGATTGCGAACAAACACAACTACGGTGTCTTTGCTGCGCGCTATGGAAACGTTTATACGGCGCGCCAACTGCGACAGTTGATTGATCGTGCCTACGGGAAGTTTGTTCCTGTGGCAACGTCATGGAGCCACACTTCAGGAGACGGTGTGGTTGACCCTTTTCGTCCGAACATTCAACCCGGTGGCTTCTTGAGTGCTCGAGAACTTGAGGTCGACCGACAAGTCCATCTTGCTGCGGTTCGTAAAGCCTTAGAGGAAATGGATGTCTTTGTTTTTACACTTGGGCTCACAGAAGCATGGATCGACCGTCGAGATGGTGCAGCGTTCCCCCTTGCGCCAGGCGTATCGGGCGGGGAATTTGATCCCGACTCTGTTGAGTTCAAAAACTTTGATGAAGAAGAGGTCTTCGAAGACCTTCTGGAAACCCTGAAAGCTATTCGGACGATACGACCGGATGTGAAAATATTTTGACGGTGTCGCCGGTTCCTCTCAATGCAACGTACGAGCCGCGCCATGTGCTTGTGTCAACAAACTGGTCGAAAGCTGTCCTGAGAATCGCTGCGGAAAAATGCGTCCGTGACCTGCCGAACTGTGTCTATTTTCCCTCCTACGACATCATCACCAGCCCCCATACTCGCGGGCGGTACTTTGCTGAGGATGCACGAGAAGTCAGACCTGCCGGAGTTCAGCATGTGATGCGGCTCTTCCTCAAACACTTTGCTTCCGTAAGCGACCAGAATCCGAGCACAGGGCAACAACTGAATAGCCACCAGCGAAAGCCAGACCTTCGCAGCGAACGCATAAATGAGGCGCTGGAAGCCTTTTGTGACGAAGCGGGAATCGACAATCAATAAAGCTTACCGCCTCATCGACCGTAAACCTGTCCTCCCGTTTGTTTATTGATCGCGCGTTCGATGGCGACAAAACCGCTTTCTGTGATAAAGCCGGGTTTTGCCTCTAAGTCGGCGGGAACGCGCACATTGCCGAACCCCGCCCTGGTCGCCACGCGACGGTTTGCATTGTAACGGAAGCAGCGGTTGGAGGTTTCCGTCCAGCACGTGCGCCCGTCAACGAGCGGGATCAGGCGCTCCTGTTGCGCGGCAAGAGGTGGCTGAGTTGCGACAAGTGCAAACAAGGACACCAGCAAAAGTCGAGGCATTCGGCATCTCCTTGATGAGGGGGTCGCCTATAGTTTAGCGCAGGCTTTATTGCTTCGTCCAAACAGAAAAAACCCGCCCAGTCTGGGCGGGTAAAGTCGCTATGCGGCTCATGCACCGCATAGCGCAACGGAGAGGTTGTCAGTCGTATTTGCGCAGGTCTTCTATGACGATACCGTCTTTGGGCAGGCTACCCGGGGCGACAATTTCGACCTTGCCCTTGAGTTTCAGAGCATCAGCAACAGAGGCTCCGTATGCATCAGCATCACCCGCGGGAGATTCGATCTGAACGGTCATTACGTCCATCTCTCCAGAGCGGGTGGCGATGACCCGCGCTTTTGATATTTCGTCGTGTTTCGCCACCAGCGCAGCGACCTGCTCGGGGCGGACAAACATGCCTTTGATCTTTGCGGTCTGATCGGCGCGGCCCATCCAACCTTTGATGCGCATGTTGGTCCGCCCGCAAGGGCTTTGCCCGGGAAGGACGGCGGAGAGGTCGCCGGTGGCAAAACGGACAAGCGGGTAATCGGGGTTGAGCGTGGTCACGACCACTTCGCCCACCTCACCCGGCGCAACGGGCGTGCCGGTGCCGGGGGTGACAATTTCCACGATCACACCTTCGTCGATGATCATGCCTTCCATGGCATCGGATTCGTAGGCGATCGAGCCGAGATCGGCGGTGCCATAACCCTGCAGGCAAGTGATGCCACGGTCCGCGTATTCCTTGCGAAGAGACGGAAACAGCGCCCCGCCACCCACGGTAGCCTTGGAGATCGCCAGCTTTTCTCCCATTTCCTCCGCTTTATCGAGGATAACTTTGAGATAGTCCGGAGTTCCTGCATAGGCGGTTGTGCCAATGTCGGCCGCAGCACGCACCTGCATTTCAGTCTGACCAACACCTGCTGGCAGCACTTTGGCACCCACTGCGCGCGCGCCGCTTTCAAACATCATGCCGGCGGGCGTCAGGTGATAGCTGAAACAGTTCTGGACGATATCGTCAGAGCCAATTCCAACGGCATGAAGCACTCGCCCAAAACGGAACCAGTCCGATGATTGTCCGCCAGGTTCGTAAATCGGCCCAGGTGACTGAAAGACATGAACGAGATTGGGGTTGCTCAGATCGGCGAATCCGCCCAGCGGACCATTTGCCTTTTGCGCGGCACCCAGTTCGGATTTGCGCAGAACCGGCAAGGAAGCGAGCGCTTCTATTGAGGCGATCGATGCTGGGTCAATGTCAGCCAATGCGTCAGCGAAACCCGGCAACGCCTTTGCACGGGACATCTGGCGCGGCAGAGCGTCTGACAGATCTGCTGAACGCTGATCTTCGCTACGGGTTTCCAACTCGTCAAAAAAGCGGCTCATGATGCCATCCTTTGTGTGTCACAGGCCGGTTTCACGCGGCAAATGGAGGACGCACCGCGCCTGTGAACTGCGCGCGGAACGGGAATTTCGAAAGCCCTGGTTGGGCGGGGTCGGGGCGGAAATTCGCGCCCGAAACATCAGCTCAGCCAACGCTTGCGGCGGCGATAAGAGCGCACATCACGGAAGGATTTGCGGCCTTCTTCGGACATGCCGAGGTAGAATTCTTTCACGTCCGGGTTTTCGCGCAGTTCTGCGGCAGGGCCGTCCATCACGACGCGGCCGGATTCAAGAATGTAGCCGTAGTGTGCAAAACGCAGGGCGACGTTTGTGTTTTGCTCTGCAAGCAAGAAGGTCGCGCCTTCCTTTTCGTTCAAATCCTTGACGATTCCGAATATCTCTTCCACCAGCTGAGGCGCGAGACCCATCGAGGGTTCATCAAGAAGAATGCACTCGGGTTTGCTCATCAGAGCGCGACCAATCGCGACCATCTGCTGTTCACCGCCAGAAGTATAGCCAGCCTGCGATTTACGGCGTTCCTTGAGGCGAGGGAAATAGGTGTACACCATTTCCAGATCCGCCGCGATGTCTCCACCGCGCGTGTAGGCGCCAGTCAGGAGGTTTTCCTCGACGGTCAGGTGCTCAAAACAGTGACGGCCTTCCATCACCTGGATCACACCCTTTTTAACAAGAGCAGCCGGGTCGAGATCGGCCACGGGCTCATTGCGATATGTGATCGTACCTTTGGTGACCTCGCCGCGTTCAGAGTGCAGCAAGTTCGAAATCGCCTTGAGCGTCGTGGTTTTGCCCGCGCCGTTGCCGCCCAGAAGTGCGGTGATACCGCCCTTGGGTACGCTCAGGCTCACGCCTTTGAGCACGAGGATCACGTGGTTGTAGATCACTTCGATGTTGTTGACCTCAAGAAGTGTCTCTTCGGTGCGACCAGCGTCAAGCATGTGCGTTGTCTTTCATTTCGTTTGAAGCTGAGCCCCGGCCGACGCAGCCGGCCGGAGCAATCTTTTTAGAAGCGCTTAGTTGCAGCGCGCTTCGATGTTGTTTTCAGAAGCGTAGGCACCCGAATCTTCTTCGATCAGCTTGCCGATCACTTCCATGTCGGTTTCCGCAAAGTCAGAGATCAGGGACCAAGTCTGGCTGGCTGCGTCCCACTGGGTCACACCAACGAGGCCGGGGCCACCGTGGTTGTCACAGGAAACGGAGAAGGACGGACCGAAATTCGGCATACCCAGAGCAGCCATTTTGTCTTCGGTGATCTCCAGTGCTTCCATACCGTCACGCATCATCGCCGGAGTGATGTCTGCGGTGCCGTGGATTTCCTGAGCGGTCTTTACAGCTTCGGCTGCAAGCATCGCTGCATACATACCGCGGTTGTAGAGAACGTTGCCGATCTGGTCGCCTGCGCCAGCTGCCTTGCCGGTGTCGACAACGTGCTTCTGGATGTCAGCAAAGATCGGGAAGTCGCGGCCAACGTTGTGGAAGGTCAGCGCCTTATAGCCGTTTGCCTTGTCGCCAGCAGACAGAACGTCATGCTCTGCACCGGACCACCAGATGCCGATGAAGTTTTCCATCGGGAAGCGGATGTTTGCAGCTTCCTGAATGGCAACCTGGTTCATCACGCCCCAGCCCCACATCAGAACTGTGTCAGGCTTTTCGCGGCGGATCTGCAGCCACTGGGACTTTTGCTCCTGACCGGGGTGGTCAACAGGAAGCAGGCTCAGTTCGAAACCGTGCTTCTTTTGCAGCTCTTCCAGCGTGCGGATCGGTTCCTTGCCGTATGCGGAGTTGTGGTAAACCAGAGCGATTTTGTGGCCGTTCAGGTCACCGCCGTTTTCCGCCAGCAGGTAGTTGATCGCACCGGATGCGCCGTTCCAGTAGGTGCCCGGATAGTTGAAGGTGTGGCTGAAGACCTTGCCGTTTGCAGCAGAGGTACGGCCATAACCCATGGTGTGCATCGGGATGTTGTCCGCAGTGGTTTTCGGAATCAACTGATAGGTGATGCCGGTGGACAGCGGTTGATACACCAGAGCGCCTTCGCCTTTGGTGGACTCGTAACACTCAACGCCTTTTTCGGTGTTGTAGCCGGTTTCACATTCCAACAGACGGGTCGGAACACCACCGATACCGCCATCACGCTCGTTGAGCAGTGTGAAGTAGTCGGCATAGCCATCCGCAAACGGGATACCGCCAGCAGCGTAAGGACCGGTGCGATAGCTCAGCGACGGGAACACGAGGTCCGCCATTACCGGTGCGGCTGCCATTACGGCGGTCACGGCCATGGTTGCTAGTTTCATCTTCATCGGGTTTTCCTCCCTTGGTTTATTCCGATGTTGGTTGCCGAGGCCTCCCCGCCCCGGAATGGTTGGTTCTGGCCCCGCCTTAGTGCGGGAAGGGCCACAACCGCAGTTTCTGTTTCGCCACGCGCCAGAGCTGAGCCAGACCATGGGGTTCCAGTATCAGGAACATGATGATCAGGCCGCCAACGATCACGAGCTGAAGATGGGCCACGATGTCGGTGGGCCAACCCAGCCAGTCTACTCCGACCACTTTGAGCACTACGGGCAGCAACACGAGGAAGGCCGCGCCAGCGAAAGAGCCGAAGATCGAGCCCAGACCACCGATGATGATCATAAAGAGCACGAGGAACGATTTGTTGATGCCGAAGACTTCGCCCACCTCGACGGCGCCTAGGTATAGCGCGAAGAAAAGTGCACCGGAGATGCCAACGAAGAAGCCGGAAACCGCAAAGGCCGAAATCTTGGCTTTGAGTGGGTTCACGCCGATGATTTCCGCGGCGATATCCATATCGCGGATCGCCATCCATTTGCGCCCCGCCATACCGCGGGTCAGGTTGCGGGCGATCAATGCGCTCAGAACCAGGAACACGAGGCAGAAAAGATACGTTGCCCACGCTTCGGTGTTAGGGCCGGTGACTGGCACGCCAAACACGGTGCGTTCCGGCGCGTTGATCTGACCGGATGCAGAATAGTTGTAGAACCACGGCACACGATTGAAGAGCCAGACAAGAAAGAACTGTGCCGCCAATGTCGCAACGGCCAGGTAGAAACCCTTGATGCGCAGACTCGGTAGACCAAACAGCACGCAGACAAAGGCTGTTATCCCGCCCGAAATGATGATGTGGAAAAAGATATTCACTTCCGGCATCGCCGTCATGAGCTTGTAGCAGGCGTAAGCACCGACTGCCATGAAACCACCGGTGCCAAGCGACACCTGTCCGCAATAGCCTACGAGAATATTCAGGCCGATGGCCGCGATCGAATAGATCAGGAACGGCAGGAAAATCGCGTTTGCCCAATAGTCGTTGATGATGAACGGCACCACGCAGAAGGCGAATGCCAGGGCGACAAAATATCCGCGACGGTCGATCTTGATCGGAAACGTTTGGTTGTCGGCGGCGTAGGACGTTTTGAAATCGCCAGCTTCACGATAGAACATCAGGCGGTCTCCTCGTTGTATTCTTTTTCAAGGTGGGACCGGTCCGCCCGGTTCCGTTGTTTCGCATAGCCGGTGCTTTCAGAGTGACGCACCAGTTGGAAGTAAGCCCAGATGCCCGCTGCTGCACCAAATGCCGCAAGAATCGCCGCGGTCGTCATCTGTTGACCGTTTGCGGGATCCGAGGTCAGGGCAAGGAACCCGAAGGCCCAGAAGCCTGACCATGCGACGACGTTTAGTATGGCGATCAGCTTGGGCATCTGTGTCATACCCTTTCGATGATCTTTTCGCCGAACAGGCCTTGTGGCCGGAAGACGAGGAAGACGAGAGCGAGCACATAGGCGAACCAATTCTCGGTAGCGCCACCCACCAGCGGGCCGACCCAGAATTCGAAAAGCTTCTCACCCACACCGATGATCAGACCGCCAACGATGGCGCCCGGGATCGAGGTGAAGCCGCCTAGCATCAAGACCGGCAGGGCCTTGAGTGCGATCAGCGAAAGAGAAAACTGCACGCCTGATTTTGCGCCCCACATGATGCCGGCAACCAGTGCCACGAAGCCAGCGAGCGACCAGACCAGTACCCAGATGAAGTTCAGGGAGATGCCAACGGACAGTGCTGCCTGGTGATCGTCCGCCACGGCGCGCATGGCGCGGCCCTGTTTCGTGTACTGACTGAAAGCGATCAGCGCAGCCACCAGAACGATCGCCACGATCGTTGCCGTGATGTCCAGGTTATCGATGAAGAAGCCATAACCGAACGCGTTGAAGGTAAAGTCATCAATCGCGATGTTGATACCCTGCGGCAAGCAGGTGTTTGCGGTCAGACAGAAATCAAGTTTCTTGATTTCAGAGTTCCACATCAGGTCCGCAAATCCCTCAAGAAAATACGCCAGACCGATGGTCGCCATAAAGAGAATAATCGGCTCTTGGCCGACGAGGTGTCGGAAGACGAAGCGTTGGACAGCCCATGCCAGCAAAATCATAACCGCTACGGTAAAGATCAGGGCGAAGACCGACGGCACATTCCATCCGAAATGGTGCACGTGGGTTCCAAACAGTGCGTTGATCAGGTGAGCGAACGGCACCTGTCCGTTCTGGATGCCGACGAGCGTCATCGCGGCGAAAAGCGCCATGACACCTTGGGCAAAGTTAAAGATCCCGGAAGCCTTGTAAATCAAAACGAAACCCAGAGCCACGAGCGCATAAAGCACGCCCGCCATCAGGCCGTTGAGAAAGACCTCCATCGCAAATGCGAGTTGTTCAGGCATGCTGCACGCCTCCGGTATTCATCGTGATTTCAGAGATTTGATTAGTCATGAGCCACCCCCAGGTAGGCGTCGATCACCGCCTGGTTGTTGCGCACTTCGTCTGGTGTCCCGTCACCGATCTTTTTGCCGTAGTCCATGACCACGACACGGTCGGAAAGATCCATCACGACGCCCATGTCGTGCTCGATCAGCGCAATGGTTGTGCCAAACTCGTCATTCATATCGAGGATAAAGCGGGACATGTCCTCTTTTTCTTCGACGTTCATTCCGGCCATCGGTTCATCCAGAAGAAGGATAGACGGTTCAGCAGCCAGCGCACGGGCGAGCTCAACGCGTTTCTTCAGACCATAAGGAAGACGTCCGACTGGTGTTTTGCGAATGTGTTGAATTTCGAGGAAGTCGATGATTTTTTCGACGACTTCGCGGTTTTCAACTTCTTCCTGTTCAGCTTTGCCTTTCCAGATGGCTTGACTGAGAAGCCCGGCTTTCATCTGACGAAGCCGCCCCGTCATCACGTTGTCGAGTACGGTCATGCCCTCGAACAAAGCAATGTTCTGGAAGGTTCGGGCGATACCCTGTTGCGCCACTTCGTAAGGCTTCATCTGCGGGCGTTTTGTGCCTTTGTACCAGACTTCGCCTTCCTGCGGGATGTAAAAACCAGAGATGACGTTCAGCATCGAGGACTTACCGGCCCCGTTCGGGCCGATGATCGCGCGGATCTCGCCTTCGCGGATGTCGAAGGAAATATCGGTGATCGCCTTCACTCCGCCAAAGCGCAGCGTAATATTTTTCATTTCCATCACGGTCGGGCCGATGGTGCGGCCGTCATCCGTGACGTAGCTTTCCTGCGTGCTCATTCTGCGGCTACCTTTGCTGCGGTTGAGACGACTGCGGCGTCGCGCAGCTCAAGCGTGGCCTTGATTGAGCCTTTGCGGCCGTCTTCATAGGTCACTTCGGTTTCGGTCGAGACCTGTGCAGAGCCGTCATATAGCGCATCCACGAGGTCTTTGAACTTGTCGGCCACAATCACGCGGCGCACCTTGCGGGTCCGGGTCATTTCGCCGTCATCCGCATCCAGTTCCTTGTGCAGCACGAGGAAGCGGTGGATCTGACAGCCTGCCAGCATGGGGTCGACTGCAACCGATTTGTTCACGGTTTCAACGTGTTGCTGAATGCTGTCGAGCACCTTCGGGTGGCCTGCGAGTTCCTGGTAAGACGCATATGCGATGTTGTTGCGTTCCGCCCAGTTGCCCACCGCCGTCAAGTCGATGTTGATGAAGGCGACGCAGTGGTCCCTGCCGTTACCAAACAGCACGGCCTCAAGAATGTCGGGGTAGAACTTGAGTTTGTTCTCCACATATTTCGGGGCGAACATGGACCCATCGGCCATTTTGCCAACATCTTTGGCGCGGTCGATGATCCGCAGATGACCGGAATCTTCCTCAAAGAAGCCCGCATCACCGGTCGCCACCCAACCCTCGGCATCTTTGGTGGACGCCGTGGATTCCGGATTGTTGTAGTACTCAACAAAAGTACCCGGCGAGCGGTAGTGGATTTCGCCGTTGTCGTCGATTTTGATTTCCACATCTGGGCTTGGCACACCCACGGTATCCGCGCGCACCTCACCATCCGGCTGAGCGGTGATAAACACCGTGGCTTCGGTCTGACCGTAAAGCTGTTTCAGGTTAATGCCGAGGGAACGATAGAATTCGAAAATCTCCGGTCCAATCGCTTCGCCCGCGGTGTAACCCACACGCACACGGCCGAAGCCGAGCGTATCCTTGAGCGGCCCGTACACCAGAAATTCACCGAGCCTATACTTCAGGCGGTCCATACCGCTGACAGGCTTTCCGTCGAGAATGGACGGACCGACTTTCTTGGCGTGATCCATAAAGTGGTGGAACATCCGGCGTTTGAGTGGTCCAGCATCCTCCATCCTTATCATCACGTTCGTGAGTTGTGTTTCGAACACCCGCGGAGGCGCGAAGTAGTACGTCGGGCCGATCTCGCGAAGATCGGTCATCATGGTGTCCGCGGATTCAGGACAATTCACACAGAATCCAGTCCAATAGGCTTGACCGATCGAGAAGATAAAATCGCCAACCCACGCCATGGGCAGATATGCGAGGATTTCCTCGCCAGCAGTCAGGTTATCGAACTCGGAACTGTTTTTGGCGCTTTCAATCACGTTGCGGTTGGAAAGCACCACGCCTTTGGGTTTACCGGTGGTGCCGGAGGTATAAAGCATCACACAGGTGCTGTCATAAGTCAGCTTCTCGCGACGCTCCTTAAGGTCTGTGATCCATTCGTCATAAGCCGCGCGACCCTGATTCTGGATATGGCTAAATTCGTGCAGAGCGTGATGGTCGTATTTCCGAAGGCCACGCGGATCAATGTAGATCATGTGCTTGAACTGATGCAGGTGTTCCTGAATCTCGATGATCTTGTCGACCTGCTCCTGGTCTTCCACGATGGCATACTTGGCGCCACAGTGACCAAGGATGTATTCCATCTCTTCGGCTGCGCTGTCCTGATAGACCGGCACGGGCACGGCGCCAACGGATTGCGCGGCGACCATGGACCAATAGAAATAGGGGCGATTGCGTCCAATGATGGCAACAAAGTCACCTTCCTGAACGCCAAGGTTGATCAAACCAAGCGCCAGCGCCTCGATTTCTTTTTCTGTCTCTGCCCAAGTCCAGCGCTGCCAGATGCCGAACTCTTTCTCTCTGTATGCGTCCTTGTCCGCATACAGAGTGGCGTTACGCTGCAAGAGCGCCGGAACGGATGCGAGTCCGCCGGTCGCCTGTGACGACTGTGCCAAAATGTATTCCTCCCATTCGCCTGCACGTGCAGGCCGAAACCGCCGAAACGATTCTTCACCTTCCAAGGTGCGAATTTGAAACTCGCGGTCAACTTTTTCCTGAACATTTCCCAATCCTTACGAATTGTAACAACGCGCATTTCACCCTTTGCGACCCTCAAAACGGGTGTTAGCGGTAGAAGGGAAAGGACGTCTTTATGCAGCCCTCGGCCCGCAAAATTCAGGATATGACTGCTGCCGGTCTGAACCTCATCAAGCAGGCGCTGTCGATCTATGACAGCGATCTGAAGCTGGTTGTCGCAAATGCTCGATTTAGGGAAATGTTCTCTATTCCCAGAGCCTTGATACAGCCCGGGGCGGCATTTTCGGATACAATCCGGTTTTTAATAGAAAACGGTGAATACGGTCAAATTCCGGAAGGCGAGGTCGAGGATTTCATCGCCGAGCGGGTTGAACGTGCCCTCGCGTTTGAGCCGCATTATTTTGAGCGTCAGCGGGCGGACGGGCGATGGGTAAGTGTCGAAGGGTCCCCCCTGCCGCAGGGCGGTTGGGTGGCGGTCTACACTGACATAACATCGACAAAGCGTCAGGAAGCGCTGCTCCGGTCGCGTTCCGAAGAACTGTCGGACCAGCTTTTGCAGCACGCCGAAGAACTCAGCGCAACGAACCGAGAATTGGAAGCCACCGTACAAACGCTGGAAGAGGTCAAACGGCAATTGACCGAAAGCGAAGCGCGCATGCGTCTTACTGCGGAAATGATGCCGGCGCACATTGCCCATCTGGGTCCGGACCGAATCTATACCTACTCCAACCGCCGCCTCAGCGCGGTGATCCCGGGAAGGCCCTCAGACATTGTCGGAATGCACGCGCGCGATGCGCTGGGACAAAGTGCATTCAATGCGATCGAACCTCATATGGACCGTGCCTTTAACGGCAAGGCTTCGGTTTTTGAATTTAACGAGCACCCTTCAACCAGACGCATTCGCGTGGCCTTTACGCCGGACGACAACACCAGAGAAAGCCGCGGTGTTTATGTGCTTTCTATGGACGTGACCGAAGAAACACAGGCCCGCGTGGCATTGCAGCAAACACGCAGACGCGAGATTGCGGCTCAAATGACCAGCGGATTGGCGCATGATTTTTCAAATCTTTTGACGATCATTCTCGGCACCCAAGGCAAACTTTCAAAAATGCAGCTTCCCGGGGAGGCTCCTGAATTGGTTGAGGCGACGCTCGGTGCAGCGCGGCGCGGTGGCACGCTTTTGGACCAGCTGGCCAATATCACCGGTCCTCGCGTTCCACGCCTTGAGCCGACCAATATGCGCAAGTTCTTGGCAGATCTGGAAACCCTCGCCCGCCCGACGCTTGCCGGCAGTGTGACCTTGATCATCGAAAACGGCATCCCGGATGACACTGTCATGTTGGACCCCGCGATGTTGCAGGATAGTCTGGTCAACCTGTTGCTCAATGCGCGTGATGCATGTGGTGGCGAGGGTACAATACTTCTGATTGCCGAATTGGTGCAGGACACTTGGGTCCAGTTTACCGTGAGAGACACCGGGACGGGGTTTGGCGAAGAGGCGTTGATGCGGGCGCTTGATCCGTTCTTTACGACCAAGGGAGCAGAAGGCAGCGGCTTGGGGCTCGCAATGGTCTATGACATGACCAAACTGGTTGGCGGCCACATCAAGCTTGGCAACACTGATACGGGCGGACAGGTGCGACTGCGGCTTCCACTGCGGCGCGCCATGCAGAACACAACGCCGGGTCTGGCGCTCCTGGTCGAGGACAATCCGGATTTGCGCGGGCTAATCCGTGACATGCTGACCGACATGCAGCACACAGTCATTGAAGCCGCGAGTGTGGAAGAGGCCCGCATTCTGCTTGAGCAGGTGCCCGACATCACCCTGGTACTCTCGGACATTTCGCTGGAAGGCGAAGCTACAGGTGTTGATCTTGTAAAAAGCCTGAGAAACGACGCAATACCGGCTTACCTCATGACGTCCTTGCCGGTGAGCGACCCGCTCTATATCGAAGGCGCATCCCGCGCACCGGTATTGTCAAAACCCTTCACCGGCGACCAGCTCGACCAATTCCTGCACCCGAAATGAGACCCCGATGACCGCTCCGCTTGTTACAATTCTGGACGATGAACCCGAAATCCGCCGCATCCTTGCAGACGCGCTGGAAGATGCAGGTTTCCGGACGATGGGGTTTTCGCGGGCGACTGAATTCGAAGCGATGCTGAAAACGACGACGCCAGATGTTTGCCTTGTGGACCTTGGCCTGCCGGACAAAGACGGTCTGACACTGGTGCATCGATTGGCACTCGAGGTCGGCGCCGCGGTGATTATCATCTCTGGCAGGGCTCAGGTGCAGGACAGGATCACGGGATTGGAACTCGGCGCAGATGATTACATCATCAAACCTTTCGATCCCACTGAGGTGGTGGCGCGCGTGCGGGTTCGGCTTCGAAAAGATCGGGTCTCAGCCCAGGCTTCAGGCCCCGCGAACACTGCTGTTTTCAACGGCTGGACAGCGTATTTCGACCGCTACGTTCTCGAAGACGAAAACGGGGAAGAAACCACCTTTTCACATGCCGAAGGAGAAGTTCTGCGCCTGTTTCTGGACAGCCCGAAAAGGCTCATCAGTCGCACGCAGATGCAAGAAATTTTGGGGGGAGCAGCAGGCGAGAGCTTTGATCGTGCAATGGATGTTCGCATTTCGAGGCTACGCACGAAGCTGCGCGAAGACCCCAAAAATCCACGCCTTATCAAGACCATTTATGGCGCGGGTTATATCTTCCTAGGCGATGTCAGTTGGCGCTGATTTTTCCCACAATATCTAGCACATAACCCTGCATATACGCGGAACGTAGATTTCTCGCACTAAATAGGCTACACTGCTTTCATTGTTAAGTGGCGTTGCGGGCCTATTTGGCCTGCGTTTGAAAGGTTGATGATATGACCGAGCTTGAGCATTACACCGCTCTGACCGCCCTTTGGGTCGGATTGGCTTGGGCCCCGTATATCATCGACAGGGTGCTGGTGCGGGGCCTTATGGGAGCCCTTGCCAACCCGAGCCCAGATGCCATTCCGCAATCGCAATGGGCACAACGCGCCAAGCGCGCTCACAAAGTGGCCATAGAGGCCTTCCTCCCCTTTGCTGTGCTTGCCCTTATGGCGATTATGCGGGCACCGGATGATGTTTATGCCGGCACGTTAGCGATGATCTTTTTCTATGGTCTGGTCGCACATTACATCATCTATCTGTTTGGCATCATCGTGCTGCGAACGTTGGCCTTTGTGGTTGCGGTCAGCGCGATGGGACTCATGGCGCTACATGTGCTGGGTGTCACCTAAGAAATCTCACGGATCACTCCCGCCTTCCCCGCAGACCAGACCATCGGCTGCGGGGAATTTTTTTGACAGGACAAGCTCTTGAGAACAGCAAAGAAAACCGTGGAACTCTGGGTGCAAAGGTTCAATGATGCGGATGTTGACGGCATTGCCGCCTTGTACGCAAACGACGCCACCAATCATCAGGTGACACAAGAACCCGTAGTTGGGCGCGACAATATCCGGCGCATGTTCGAGATCGAATTCGCGGCCACCAAGATGGTGTGCATCGTGGAGGCGATACATGATGCTGGCGACGTGGCTGCGCTGGAATGGAGCGACCCGATCGGCTTGCGCGGCTGTGGGTTCTTTACCGTCGTGGACGGGTTTATCACCTTTCAACGCGGGTACTGGGACAAGTTGTCATTCCTCCGCCTAAACGGGTTGCCGATTGAATAGTGGTTAAGCAACAAACTCGTCCCGACGCGACTTGAACTCCGGTACCAACATCTCGCGAAACGCGCTGACTTTGGCTGAACGCCAAACATCGGGATGACCGACAAGCCAGATATCCATGTAGGTTTGTGGTTCGAGGGCGGGAACCTGGACCAGCCCTTGAGTATGCCGCCCCAGAAACATTGGCATCCGCACTACACCTAAACCTGACACGGCGGCTCCAATCATGGCCGCCATGTCATTGCATGTCAGGACAACTCTACTGTTTGGAAACTTCGCCAAAGCGGCTTTGGGGACTTTCGTGTACTGCTCGTAGACAATCCAATCTATGGGTGCCTCGCAACCTGCGGCCATTCGCTCGGCCCAGACAGGAGCGGCAAAGCTCGCTGTCTCTTGCGGTGCAATCCGAAGACCGGTCAGAGTGTCGCCGGGTTCATTGCTAATTCTGACTGCGAGATCGGCCTCGCGACGGGTCAAATCCGCAAGCTCGTTACTGGCCTTCAACTCAACGCTTACGTCAGGATGTTCTCGTACGAAGCGTTGGATCACCGGCGCGACAAACGGACCGATCATCAATTGCGGAGCGGTCAAGACCAGTTTGCCTGATAAACGCTGATCCTGACCTTGAAGTTCCCGCAACATATCGAGTTCTCGCGCCTCCATCGCGGCGGCGTGTTCGGCAACCTGTAACGCCGCTTTGGTAGGTCGGTAACCATCAGCAAGCCGCTCAAAAAGGATCACATCAAGGGTCGCCTCGATGCGAGCAATGCGGCGCGCCACGGTAGTATAGTTTATGCCCAGCGTTACACCGGCTGCCGCCAAAGAGCCGCCTCGGACCAAATGCAAAACGGTGCGCAGATCATCCCAATCTATATCCATGACATGCATTGTTGCATGTCTTTGCTGCATTTCCACGCGTTTTCGCAACGGAAGCGCATCGCTAGTTTAATGGTGTGAATTCAATGGGAGAAGAGAATGATATATGCCTATGCAAAGCTGACTGTGACGAATCCGGACGCGCTTGCGCAGTATCGGGAAAAGGCAGGCGACGCACTTGCTCGTCACGGCGGCAAAGTTGAACAGGGCAGCGGCTCCGCCATACCAATAGACGGCACGCCCGATTTGCCAGATGTGGCCGCAATTCTGTCCTTTCCGGACAAGGACAGTGCGCTCGGATGGATCAATGATCCAGACCTGGCTGAAGTGCATGATTTGCGTCGGTCCGCGGGGGGATCGGACATCGTACTACTAACCTGACCAGTCCCGGCGTTCCAAATCCAGAAAACAGTCCCTATTGCGCCGTGATTCACGGCGCGATAGGATTCTCTCATGGCCATCTGCATCCTTTATAAGCCATCTCTGAAAACCCGCCCGCGCTACTACCGCGTAGAAATCGCGATGAACCTCTTTGAGGAGGTTTCCGTAATGCGAGAATGGGGTGTGTCCGGCGGAAAGGGAGCAAGCTGCGTCAACATTTTTGGCAACCTGCGCGAAGCCTCCAATGCGGCCGACAGGTATCGCCGCCGTGCCTTGCGTCGCGGATACGCCCGAGACTAGTTCGTCAGTCGTTCCACGGCCCGCGACAGGACCGTCAGACCCGTCACCAAATCGTTCTCTTTTGTGTCTTCGGAAAACGCGTGACTGATCCCATTAATGGACGGAACAAACAACATCGCCACAGGCATCAGTGCGGACACACATGTAGCATCGTGCAACGCGCCAGATGGCATGGCACGCCATTTGCCCGGGGCCGTGATCTCTGCAGAATCCGCCAAGGCCCTCCTAAGCCTCTCATCCATAGAAACGGGCTCCAAGGCCCAATAGTCGCTGATCTTAAATCCTAATCCACGGGCGTTGGCGACCGCCTCAACGGTATCGCGAATAATTCTCTCCATTTGATCCAGACGAACGGTGTCGCGGTCCCGCCACTGCATGGAAAAACGCACCTGACCAGGTACGATGGAGCTGGCATTGGGATGCGGCGTGATATGACCATTGGTCCAAACGGTACTCTCGGAGACAACGGGTGCAAAAGCCGTATTGATCTGGCTTATCGCCGCGACCATGCCTTGAACTGCATCGCGCCTGAAATGCATCGGCGTAGTTCCTGCGTGGTTCTGGTCACCGTCGAATGTAACATTGAGATCGCGAATGCCGACAATGTCCGTGACAACACCGATGGCCTCGCGGGCCTGATCCAGCCAAGGCCCTTGCTCGATATGCATTTCAATGAAGCCTGTGAATTGGCTGTGATCCACAAAGTCACCGGCGAGGTGCGCCATGGACTTGCGCGCCTCGGCGAAGGTAACGCCTTCGAAATCCGCAAATTTGTCGGCCTCCTCGAGCGAAACACCGCCCGCCCAGATAGAGCTTGCGGTGGTGCCGCCGAACCGTCCTTCTTCGTCCTGAAAGGATACGACGGACACGGAGGGACCGCCCGCTTCCTTGGCGGCGCGCGCGACTTCCAGTCCCGCTATGACACCCAACGCGCCATCAAGCCAGCCGCCTTCTGGTTGGCTATCGGAGTGCGATCCCAAAAGGAGCGAGGGTGCCTCCGCCAGCCCCCAAACAGAGCCGACTGGGTCGACATGAGGCGTTAGCCCCGCAGCTTCGAATTGAGCCAGCAACCATTCCCTCGATGCAATGTCAGCAGCAGAGAACGCAGGTCTCACAACGCCCTTGCCAACGCCTGACGCACCGAAGGAACGCAACGTGTGCAGGTCTTTCAAAAAGCGATCCGGATTGATTTTCATCACAGCCTCCAAGCACTTTCGCCGACACCATAACGACGCTGAGGACACCCGCAATCGCAAGTCTCCAATTGCCCCATTTTCGGAATACTTCGCGCGAAAATCCGCCCTTGCGTCATCCCCCCTTTCGCAAACTTCGCACGTGGCTTACTCAAGGTTCCAAGCGAAGGGAGCCACCAATGCCGCACATCACACTGGTCCGCCACGGACAGGCCAACACAGAAGCGCGCGACGAAGTAAGCTATGACCGCTTGTCCGAGTTGGGGCATCAGCAAGCCGCCTGGCTTGGCGAACATATGCAAGCGACGGGTGACCGATTTCAGCGTGTCTATACGGGGGCAATGCGGCGGCACCGCGAAACTGCCATGGGCATGCGGGCGCAGGATCATGCTGAGATTGTCGAGGATCCACGCCTAAATGAGTTTGCCTACTTTACGCTCAGCCAGTTGATGGAGGAGCAGCATGGTCTGGAAGTGCCTACAGAACGCGAGGGCTTCGTGCGCCACCTTCCAACCGTTCTGGGGGCATGGGAGCGCGGCGAAATCGAAGGTGTGCCGGAAACACATGCCGCTTTTGCGGCAAGGGTGCGCGACGCAATGGCTGAAATTGCCGAGGGTCAGGGCCGCGCGCTCGTGGTGACCTCTGGCGGTTTAATCGGAACCGTTTTGAGACAAACCCTTGCTCTTGACGTGAATGGATGGGCGCGCATGTGTCTGGCGATCCAGAATACGTCGGTACATCGCTGGCAGATGGTCTTGAGCGAACCGCTGCTGGTTCAGTTCAACATGATTTCCCACCTTGAGGCGCCAGAACGGCAATTCGCCCAGACACATCTCTGATCCCGCATATTTGCTTTTTCCACCTCGTCTGCGTTTAAATGGGCGCACAACCGTGCGATCAAAGACTTTTAACACCAAGCGCGCGGTGGGAGGGGATATGATTAAACGTTTGCTCTTGGCTCTTGCAGTCGTTTTTGCCGTCGCTTCGGCACCGGTGACAGCATCGGAATGGGAGTTCATTTCAGCCCAATCCACCGGAGCAGACGAGGGTTCTGATCTTGCGCGAATAAACAAGCAGGGCCACGTCGCCGGCGTCGCTTTGGACCTTCAGGCGAACCGTTGGATGCTTGCGATTTCCATCTGGCCGTTTGATCAGGACGGACAAGTCAAATTTGAAGTTCTGAAAAAAGGCGAGGTGTTTTCCAGAGAGATTCCGGGTGCGAAAAGATCGGTGGATCCCTCCCCGATTGAAGGACACGACATGTTGTTCTTCTGGCTCGAAGATGCCGAACTGGAATTGCTCATGTCCGGCAACGAACTCAGGATCGCTGCGGGTTCCGGCAGGTATGCTTTTCCGCTGAAGGGCTCGAGAAAGGCCATCTCACAACTGGTCAACAAACTAGGCCCGTTTCGTGCAGCGCTTGAAGACGACAGACGGCATTCTGCAGGTCAGTCAAAATCGGATTGCGATCAACAGGCTGCTCATCCGTGGGACGAACGACGGATGGTGGAAGAAGGGGTTAAGTGGGGGGACCTTTATGCGGACGTAGCAGTTGCGTCCTGTCGAGAGGCGGTGGCGCATTCTAACGGACAAGAACGCATTCAGATGCTGTATCAACTTGGTCGGGCGCTCGACAAGGCAGGAGACCCCGAGGCGTTTCGCGTTCTTTTTGAGGCCGGAGAAAACTACGGTCACCCGATGGCGCTCAACCATCTGGCAATCCTCTACTGGGACGGCGACTATACCGACAAAGACCTGGGTCAGGCCGAGAAGTTCTTCCGGATGTCGCACCTGCGTGGAAGCATCGTCGGCAAGTACAATCTTGCGCGATTCTACATCAACGAACATGCTGACAACATCAGCAAGACCGAAGAGGCTTATTCGCTTTTGAGTTCTGCAGCCTACGAAGGATACCCGCAAGCTCAAGAGTTGCTGGGCAAAGAGATCATGGCTGAAAAAGTGCCCGGTCGCGTCAACATCGAAGCCCTATACTTTCTAGAAGAAGCTTCAAATGCGGGTCGTGGCGGGGCAAGCATGGCGCTAGCCGAAATTTACCGCGACGGTACTCTGGTGGGCGCCGATCCAAAACAATACCTGAAGTTTCTGCGTCGCGCTGCCGAGCAAGGCAATCAGGCGGCCAAAGAAGAACTGGGTATCGACTAGGCGTCCCTGCCAAGCTTACTCGACCTTATCGGCAAAATCCTTGTGCACGTACTTGGCGTCGCAATACGGACATTCGACCCAGCCGTGTTCGTTGGGAATCTGCAACCAAACGCGCGGATGACCCAGCGCGCCTTCGCCGCCATCACAGGAAATGCGATAGCTATCCACGATTTTGGTCTCCGGTGCCTCGATGGTCATATCTGGGGTTTCCTTGGCAAAGTCTTGGTACCGCAAGGCTCTAGGGTCTGGCGGCTTTGGTCAGGCAGCGATAATAGGGATTGCGCAGCGAGGAGCAAGAGCAGCCATGACCCGTAATGCGATCGAAATCAACGGACTGAAAAAGACCTACCGCGGCGGGCGCAACGAGCCTGAGAAACATGCCCTGAAAGGCGTCGACCTGACCATTCCATCAGGGTCAATCTTTGGACTTTTGGGGCCCAACGGAGCCGGAAAATCCACGATGATCAACATCATGGCCGGCCTCGTGACCAAAACTGAAGGCTCAGTCCGCATTTGGGGCTTTGATCAGGATGAAAATCCGCGCCAAAGCCGCGCGGCGATTGGGGTCATGCCTCAGGAGCTAAATCTCGATCCATTTTTTACGCCGCGCGCGGCATTGGAAGTGCAAGCCGGGCTTTATGGCGTGCCAAAGGCACAGAGACGCAGCGATGAAATTCTCGCGATGGTTGGCTTGTCCGACAAGGCAGAAGCCTACGCGCGGACTTTGTCTGGAGGTATGCGTAGGCGTCTTCTCTTGGGCAAAGCACTGGTGCATCACCCCCAAATCCTTGTCCTTGATGAACCGACAGCAGGGGTTGATATCGAACTGCGCCAAATGCTCTGGACAAATATCCGCAAGCTCAACGCAGAGCGCGGAATGACAATCATTCTAACGACGCACTACCTCGAAGAAGCGGAAGAGATGTGCGACGAAATTGCGATCATCAACCACGGCGAACTGGTCACACAGGACAGCACCGCGAACCTTCTTGGGCAGATCGACAGCAAGTGCATGGTCATAGACCCGGTCGCCAAGTCGGAGCGTTTACCGGAGCTCGATGGAGTTGACGTCAGCCTGCGTGACAACGGCGCATTGGCACTAACCTATCATGCCCGCGCCACAAGCGCCGAAGACGTGCTGCGCGCTGTACACGAAGCTGGTATCGCCATTGCTGACGTGAAAACAGAGCAGGCTGACCTTGAGGATGTGTTCCTGAAGTTGACAGCAAGATCCTAGAGAACTCCAACCTCTATTTCTGGCTGTCCTCTATGCGAAGCAAATAACAGTTGTTGCTCGCCGATCTCGCATGAACATAAGCGACGCCTGTATGTTCCAATATTTCTCGCGCCGCTGAATCTACACGTTCTGAGGCGACTATTGCGCCGGTGCCGTAAACGATACGATCGTCCGAGGAGTAGCCCTTGACGAGGTAGCTTGCGGAGCTTGCCAACACATCGGGCACGCTGGACCTGTCGGTCGGCGCTTCGCATTCATCGGCACAGAGAAAAATCGGGCCAGTTTCGGCGTAAGGTTGTTTTTCGGGGAACGGGCAGTGCGCCACAACCAGCATACCGGCTCCTTTGGGAATGTTTTTCAAGCAATGGCGACATGGTGCGCCTTCGCCATCCGACACCTGATGCTCAGGAGTGCGTCCGTAGGCATCCGGGTCTCCTCTTTGAAGGGAACGCACTTCTTCGGTGGGCATTGGAATATATTGTAACATGGGCTTCTCCATCTGATGTGTGACAACAGATAGTCAGAGCAAGTGCGGCCTCTCGACCCGAAACCTGCGTAATCAGTTCAGCGCAGCGCAGAAACAGCCATGTCAGCCAATTGATCTGTCAGGTCAGCGACAAAGTTGGTTGGCTCGTTCTTGCGCGGTTTGTACCAGAACACTGGCGCGTTGATCAGCAAAAGCACGGATTGAAGAGCGATTGACAAATTTTGCTCACGAAAGCTTCCATCCTCAATGCCAGCCTTCAGAATGTTCCGAAAGATGTCTTCGTACTGACGGCGTTCGACTCGAATCCGGTCAAACAACTCCCGTTCCAGCGCTGTCGTGGATTTCTGGTTCATGCCGACGTACGACTGAATGATGACTTTGTGATACGGCAAAGTCCGCAGGATTTCCGGAATATGAAGCGCGATCATTCTACGCAGATTCGCTTCTGGTGTCGCCGAAGCATCTACCGCTGGCCCGACGACCTCGTGAACAAAATCGGCAGCCCGCAGACATACTTCGGCCAGCAGCACGCCTTTGGACGGAAAATGGTGATAAATCCGTCCTTTAGTAGCTCCAAGGTGGCGCGCAACGTCGTCGATCGAGGCCGTATCCGCCCCGAGTTTCATGAACACTTCTGCAGCCGCATCCAGGATTTCAGCCTTGGATTTGCTCATGGGTTTTTTGTCCGCACCCGCGGTCGCCGCAGTCATTCGCTTCTTCCCCTCGCCACCTTCCCTTGGGTGAGACGCATCGGCTGACGCGACGTCGTGGGGGTGGCCTTCGTTGACAGCATACTCAGTAGTATGTTTCCATCAGTCATGCAACGCCAATGCCTTGCGACGGGTATTGCGGCAGGGAGGAAAATCAAGATGACGGACCTGGAACAGTTCCGGGAAGAGACGCGTGCGTGGCTGGAAAAGAATTGCCCGCCGGAGATGCGCGAACCAATGGGTGAAGACGACATTTGCTGGGGCGGACGTAAGTTCGAGTTCAGTTCGCCTGCGCAGAAGCAATGGCTTCAAGCAAACGCGGAACGCGGCTGGACAGTGCCCGCGTGGCCCAAGGAGTATGGCGGAGGTGGCCTGAGCGGCCCTGAACAAAAAGTGCTCGCCGAAGAAATGCGCCGCATCAACGCCCGCCCGCCGCTGCAAAGCTTCGGGATATGGATGCTGGGCCCCGCGCTACTGCAGTTCGGTTCCGAAGAACAGAAACGTCACTATTTGCCACAGATCGCACGCGGCGAGATTCGCTGGTGTCAGGGCTACTCCGAACCGGGAGCCGGATCCGACCTCGCGAGCCTTCAGACCAAAGGCGAAGACAAGGGCGACCACTTCGAGGTCACGGGTCAAAAAATCTGGACGTCTTATGCAGACAAGGCTGACTGGATCTTCTGCCTGGTGCGTACCGAACCGGATGAAAAGAAACACACTGGCATCTCTTTCCTTTTGTTTGACATGGAAAGCGAAGGAGTTAGCACCAAACCGATCAAACTGATCTCCGGCGCCTCTCCTTTCTGCGAGACATTCTTTGATGCGGTCAAAGTACCTTCGGAACAAATCGTCGGCGAGCGCGGTCAAGGTTGGACGATTGCCAAGTACCTTCTGACCCACGAACGCGAGATGATTGGCGGCTCGGATTCTGCAATTTTTGCGAAATCAGATTTGGTATCGGATGCGGTAGAGGCAATCGGCCTCGACGAAAGTGGGCGGCTGGATGACCCGATGATGAGGGCCGAACTGGGTGCCTTTCTTGTCGACGAAATGGCTTTTGATGCCCATGTCGCGATGACGCGCGCCTACATGCGCGCCGGCAACGAACTGGGTGCGCGGTCGGCTGAACTAAAATATCTTGGAACAGAGCTCAACAAGCGTCGCCAATCGCTACGCGTCGGCGCCGGTGGAGCCAACGATCTGGTCTGGGAAGGCGCATCCAACGACGCAGGTCAGGCTGCGAAAGACTGGTTGCGCTCCAAAGCCAACAGCATCGAAGGCGGCACATCCGAAGTGATGTTGTCGATCCTGTCCAAAGCCATTCTCAAGATGCCCGGGTGAAGGAAGCGTCATGGAAATTCTGAACGAAGATATGGGCATGGTGGCCGAAAGCGCCTCCGGTTTGCTCGCAAAATCACACCCAATTACGACCTTTCGAGCGCTGCGGGATAGCGGATCTACTCTCGGATACGACAAAGCGATCCTGGGTGAGATGGCAGAAATGGGTTGGATGGGAATTGTCCTGCCTGAAGAGGTAGAAGGCGCCGATTTTGGCTTTCGCGCGGCAGGACTGATCGCCGAGGAAATGGGCAAGAACCTGACCGCGGGTCCTTTCATTTCAACGGCTGTACTGTCGGCGACCCTTCTCCGTCATGCTGGCGGTGAGGCGCTTGCACAATGGGGACCGCGCATCGCGGGTGGCGAAGCCGTGATTGCTTTGGCCCTGGAGGAAGGCGCCAAGCATCGCCCGAAGAGCATCGCGACAACGGCCTCGAAAGGGGCAGATGGCTTTACGTTGAATGGTCGCAAGTCTTTTGTGGTGGACGGTGTCGAAGCTGACCGCCTGATCGTCGTTGCCAAAGACGGAGATTCACTGGTCTTGGCCCTGGTTGATCCGCAAATTGCGGGCGTGTCGGTGACGTCTCAAGTCATGCTGGATCACCGCAATGCCGCGGTTGTCTCTCTGGACGACGTGAAAGTTCCGCTGGAGTCGGTAATCGCTGAAGGCGAGTCAGCAGAAGAAGCACTGAACGCAGCCCTTCAAGCGGGTCGGGCGGTCGCGGCTGCGGAACAGCTTGGTGTGGCCAAAGCCGCAGCGGAACAGACATTCGAGTACCTGCGGACACGCAAACAATTCGGAGTGTTGATTGGCATGTTCCAGACGTTGCAGCATCGCGCTGCGGACCTCTATTGCGAACTCGAGCAAACGTCGTCGCTCGTGGCTGAGGCGCTTGTCGCACTGGACCAAGGTCGCGAAGACGCGGACGCATTGACCCGCGCCGCCAAGGCAAAGGCTGCTCGTGTTGGGCGTCAGGCAACCGAGGAAGGCGTGCAGATGCACGGCGGAATTGGCATGACAGACGAAATGGATCTTGGACTGTTTATGAAGCGCGATCGGGCACTTGCTGAATTCTTGGGCGATGCAGGACATCATACTGAGTGGCTGCTGAGGCACCGCGGACTCTGACAAATTGCCGTTTACGGAAACGTAAACGGCAATATCACGTGACGTAACGGCGCGACGGCCAATGGAGGGGCCGCCGCGCTTGACGCAAGGGGGGCAGGTCGGAACACTGACCGTCAATAAATGCCGGAAAACCGGCAATGGGAGGAAAAATTGGAAGTTTTGCAACTGCTCGTCAGCGGGCTTGCGAACGGCTGTGTTTATGGCCTGATCGCGCTTGGCTTCGTGCTGATTTACAAGGCGACTGAGCAAGTGAATTTCGCCCAAGGCGACTTTATGATGCTTGGCGCCTTTATCACTTTGGGCCTAACGAATGCTCACTACATGGGACTGCCGTTCTGGGTCGCAGCTCCGCTTGCAATCGCCATTATGGCGGTGCTGGGCTACCTGCTGGATTTCTTTGTTCTGCGTCATCTGTTTGGTCAAAGCCAAACCGCAGTGGTGATCCTGACCATCGCGCTGGGCTTTGTGATCCGCTTCGTTGCAGGTCTAATCTGGACGCACGAGCCGCAAACGCTGGAAAGCCCGCTGGCCATCGGGGACATCAACATTGGTGGCCTGGTGCTTGGCCGCGCGGATGTTGCAGTTATCGTCGTGACCGTTCTGCTGACCTTCTTCCTCTACCAGTTCTTCCAACGCACAAAACTGGGTCTTGCGATGCAAGCGGCGTCGCAGAACCAGATGGCGGCTTATTTTATGGGCATCCCGGTAAAGCGGGTGCAGGGCATGATCTGGGGTCTGTCTGGCGCAGTTGCTGCTGTTGCCGGCATCCTCTTTGCTTCCAAGGGTGCGATTGATCCGAACGCTGGTCTTCTTGGCATCAAGGCCTTTGCAGCTGCGGTGATCGGTGGCTTCGGATCGCTCCCGGGCGCACTTATGGGCGGCCTGATCGTTGGAGTAATCGAACCTTTCGCCTCCTACTATTTCCCTGCCGGATACAGCCAGATCGCACCCTACGCGCTCTTGCTCTTCGTGCTTGTCTTCCGTCCGCACGGCCTGTTCAGCCAGGTCCGCACCAAGAAGGTCTGAGGCTCATGCGTATACACTTCAAAACATCTTATGAGCACGACATCCGGTTGTTTCCGGACTGGTGGAGCTTCTTCGTCTACGCGAGCCTGATTTTTATCGCGGTCGTGTTGCCTTGGCTGATTGATGATTTTTATCTGGGTGAGGTCACAAACGTCCTGATCTGGGCAATCGCAGGTCTTGGCCTGATGATGCTAACCGGCCAAACTGGGCAAGCCTCTCTTGGTCATGCGGCTTTCCTGGCGCTTGGATGTTACTCTTGCGTAATCTTCATGGAGCAAGGATGGCCCTTCCTGATCGCTTTCCCCGCTGCAGGTTTCTTGACCGGTGTTGTGGGTACCATCATTGCCATCCCCGCAATACGTCTGCACGGCATCTACTTGGCAATTGCGACAATTGCCCTGTCGATCCTCGCGGATGACATCATCGTCCTTATGGAGCCGATTACTGACGGCGTTTCAGGCAAGTTTGCCCCCATGATCAACATCTTCGGCATCGAGATCGAACGCTGGACGACACCGGATCGTTTCTATTGGCTGGTGCTGGCCGTGACGATCCTCTGCACGCTGGCCTATCGCAACATACTGCGCTCGCCACTTGGACGAGCTTTCGCTGCCGTCCGTGACAGTGAAGTCTCAGCCACAGCAATGGGTGTTCACATCGCTAAGACCAAGGCAATCTCGTTTGGCATTTCCTGCGCCATTACCGGTTTGGCAGGCGCTTTGATGGGCTTCTATTCGGGCGCGTTCAACAACGAAACGTTCAACATCGTTATCTCCATCACACTTCTGATGATGATTGTAATCGGCGGCCTTGGCTCCATCCACGGCGCGTTCTTCGGCGCAGTGGTGGTGGCCTTCCTGCCGCAGTTCCTATCGATCGCCAAAGAAACCGTCATTGGCGGCGGCGTCGCCATTCCCGGTCTGGAAACCGGCGTGTTCGGTATGATCCTGATCCTCTTCATCCTGTTTGAACCAATGGGCATTTACGGCCGCTGGATGAAAATCCGCATTTGGTTCGAACTGTTCCCCTTTGCGCGCAAGGACATGTTTAAGCGCCAGAAGAGCTACTTGAAGACGGAGCGCCTGAGATGAGCAACCTGCTGGAAATCAAAAACGCGACGCTCAAGTTTGGTGGCGTCGTGGCCGTAAATGACCTGACTTTTTCGGTGGAGGAAGGCGAAGTTTACGCCATCGTCGGACCGAACGGGGCAGGCAAATCCACCGTGTTCAACCTGATCTCACGGTTCTACGATCCTTATGCCGGCTCGATTTCGTTCGACGGCAACAACCTACTGGACCTAAAGGCGGACTCGGTGGCCGATCTCGGAATTGCCCGTACCTTCCAGAACATCGAGCTGTTTGACCATGCGACGGTGCTGCAAAACCTTCTGGTCGGCCGGCATCGCCATCGCCAGACCAACTTGTTGCAGGAAATGCTGTTCACCTCCAAAGCGCGGCGCGAAGAGAAGCATCACCGAGAAGCGGTCGAAGAAGTCATCGATTTCCTCGACTTGCAACCCTATCGCGACAAAATGATCGCGGGCTTGCCTTACGGTGTGCGCAAAGTTGTCGAACTTGGCCGCGCGCTGGCCTCTGGTCCGCGCCTGCTGTTGCTGGACGAACCGGCTTCCGGACTTTCGGTAGAAGAAACACAAGACATGCGGTGGTGGATTGACGACATCCGCAAACAGATGGGGATCACCGTATTGATGGTGGAACATGATATGGGGCTGGTAAGCGGCGTTTCCGACCGCGTGCTTGCACTCGCAGACGGGGCCAAACTGGCCGAAGGTACGCCGGCACAGGTTCAATCCGATCCTGCCGTGATCGAAGCCTATCTTGGTGCGGGAGCAGCATAATGGCCGAAACCGTACTTGATATCAAAAACATCGAAAGCTTCTACGGACCTATCATGGCAATCCGTGGCGTGTCTTTGAAGGTTGAAAAGGGCCAGGTGGTGACTGTGCTCGGAGCCAATGGCGCCGGAAAGTCCACACTCCTAAAAACCATCTCTGGCATTATGGATCCGGAAAAAGGTCAGGTGATTTTTGAAGGTCGCGAAATTCAGGGGATGGAACCGCACAGGGTCGTTGGCGAGGGAATCGTTCATGTGCCCGAAGGCCGCGAGGTCTTTCCACTTCTGACAGTAGATGAAAACCTGTCGTTGGGGGCATACACACGGTCCGACAAAGCCGAAATCGAGAAAGACCGGGAGATGGTGTTCGACTACTTCCCGATTTTGGCCGAGCGCCGCAATCAGGAGGCCGGCACGCTGTCAGGTGGTCAGCAGCAGATGCTCGCGATTGGTCGTGGCCTGATGTTGCGCCCGAAGATCATGCTGCTCGATGAACCGTCCCTTGGCCTATCCCCACTTCTTGTTCAGGAGATCTTCGCGATCCTCAAACGCCTTAACAAAGATGAAGGCGTGACCATGATGTTGGTGGAGCAGAATGCCAAGGTGGCGTTGGAACTCGCCGATGTCGGCTACGTGATGGAAGTCGGCCGTATCGTAATGGACGATACGGCTGATCGCCTGATGGAAAGTGAGGATATTAAGTCCTTCTATCTTGGTCATCAGGAAGAAGGCGCGCGCGGCGAGCGCCGCTGGAAACGCAAGAAGACTTGGCGTTGATCGGACGCAGGGAGGAGATGCAATGAACGTGCACACAAATACCGACCAGATCGAGATCAACGGCGTTGTCGTTTCAGCCACGCCGGGCCAACGCCCTGCGCTGGTTGATGGTTGCGATACAATGGTTTCGCTCTTTCAGAAACGCTGCGAACAGTTGGGCGAGCGCACCGCGCATCGCGAAAAAGATCTTGGCATCTGGCAAAGCTATACGTGGAAAGACTATTGGAACCACGCGAAGTGGATTGGCCTTGGCCTTCGAGCTTTGGGCATGGAGCGAGGCGAGGTCGTCTCAATCCTGTCTGAGGACCGGAAGGAATGGCTTTACGCCGATATGGGCATCCAATGCGTTGGCGGGATCGCCTCCGGTGTTTACACAACCGACTCAGCCAGCCAGTTGGAATACCTGCTACGCGATAGTGGCAGCCGTTTCCTGTTCGTTGAGAATGACGAGCAGCTCGACAAGTTTCTCGAAATTGAAGACCAGGCAGAGCATGTCGTAAAGGTCATTATTCTCGATGAAGACGGTCTGCATGACCTGCGTCACGAGAAATGCGTGTTCATCGACGAACTCTATGACACTGGCAAAGCTTTCGAAGCCGAGAACCATGGTTTCTTCGAGGAAGAAATTGCAAAGGCAGAGCCGGGCGACACGGGCCTATTAATCTACACGTCCGGCACCACAGGAATGCCGAAAGGCGCGATGCTGAGCCAAGAAAACGTGATTTCCGGCTGTGTGTCCGGCGCACATGCCTTGCCTACTTTCGATGATGACGAACAGCTCTGCTTTCTGCCGCTGTGTCACATTCTTGAGCGCAATGTGTCGGCCTATTTTCCGATCGCCGGCAAGGCGACCGTGAACTTCGCGGAGAGCACCGAAACCGTCTTTGACAACTTGCAGGAAGTCTCGCCGGCACACTTCACCGCTGTGCCTCGCGTTTGGGAAAAGATTTATTCCCGTGTTCTGGTCCTGTCACAAGAAGCCACTCCGATTGGGCGTCTTTGTTTCAAACTTGCTGTCAAAGCGGGCCTCAAGCGCGCCGACTATCTGCTGGAACGCAAGCCCGTGCCGATGGGGACCAAGATCAACTTTGCGATCTGGGATTTCCTTGTTCTGCGCAACCTTCGACGCATGCTTGGTATGGATAAGATGCGCCGTGGCGGTACCGGCGCAGCCCCGATTTCGCCGGATCTGATCCGGTGGTATTGGGCCATTGGTGTCCAGCTTCTCGAAGGCTATGGCATGACTGAAAACGCGGGTTTGGCCTCGATTAACCTGCCAGATGACAACAAGATCGGCACGGTAGGAAAAGCTGTACCCGGTTTTCAGGTGCGGATTGCCGAAGATGGTGAAATCCAGACCTTTGGCCTGAACAATTTTCAAGGCTACTGGCGCAACAACGAAAAGACCGCCGAAACCTTCACCGATGATGGCTGGCTTCGGACTGGCGACGTCGGCAAGGTTGACACAGACGGCTTTGTCTCGATTACCGGCCGCCTCAAGGACATCATCATCACCGCCGGCGGTAAAAACATTACTCCGGCGGAAATCGAAAGCCGTTTGAAGTTCAGTCACTACATCTCTGACGCTGTGGTGATTGGTGACGCGCGTAAATACCTCACCTGTCTGATCATGATTGATCAGGAAAACGTTGAGAAATATGCGCAGGACCTCAAAGTGCCCTTCTCCGACTTCGCTTCGCTCTGTGCAGCGCAGGAGGTGGTCGATCTCATCAAAAAGGAGGTTGATGAGGTCAACAAAGACTTTGCCCGTGTGGAACAGATCAAGGATTTCCGCCTGATTAACGTTCTGCTGACGGCGGAAGACGAAGAACTTACCGCGACCATGAAGCTGAAACGTAGCTTCGTGGAGAAGAAACACGCGGGACTTATCGAGGAAATGTACTAAGCTGAATTTATTGTGGCTCAAGACCACTTAACCAACGGGAGGAAAACATGAAAAAACTGACGACCGCAGTTGCGGCAGGCGCCATGGCGCTTTCGTCTCAGGCCTTTGCGGAAACGCAAGGTGTGACCGACACCGAGGTGGTGTTCGGCTCGGTGAACGATCTGTCCGGCATCTTTGCCGCGGTGGGTGTGCCCGCCGTGAACGGTGCCAACATGCGCTTTGACGAAGTGAACGCCGCAGGTGGCGTGCACGGCCGCCAGATCAAGTTCGTTGTGGAGGACAACGGCTACCAGATCCCGCGCGCCATGCAGGGCTACAACAAATTGCTGAACCGCGACAAAGTATTTGGCATGGTTCTGTCGCTTGGCACACCGATGAACATCGCAGGCTTCAAACTGCTGGATCCAAAAGGCATCCCGAACATTGGCCCGCTGTCTGCTGCGCGCCAGATGCTGCAAGATCCGATCGACAACAAGTTCATCGGTTTCTCTAGCTACTGGGATCAGGTTCAGGTTGGCGTGAAGTATCTCGCAAGCGAGTTCGACGCGAAAGAGATCTGCACAATGTACATCCCGTCCGACTTCGGCAAGGAAATCGCCGAGTCGACCAAAGATGTCACCGCTTCTCTGGGTCTGACCCTTGGTGGCGAGACCACACACAAGCCGGACGAACTGGACTTTGTCGGTTCCTTGACCAAGCTGAAGTCTGCTGGTTGTGACGTGATCACGATGGCGCTGGGTGTCCGTCAGGGTATCACAGTAGTTGGCACCGCCAAGAAGCTTGGCTGGACAGATGTGAAGTTCCTGAACACCTCTGCAGGCTTCCTTGAGCCGGTTGCAATGGTTCCGGGCGGTGTGACCGATGGTCTTTATGCATCTGCTGGCTGGGTAGACCTCTACTCCCGCGCAGGTGACCCAGTTCCGGGCAAGTTCATCGCGGACTACAAAGCCAAGTACGACCAGCCTGCCTCCGGCTTTGCAATGCTGGGGTATTCCGCAGCCGACACCGTCGTACGCGCTCTTGAAGCAGCGGGTCCCGATCTGACCCATGAAAGCTTCCAGGCGGCAATGGAAACGCTCGACTACTATGACGAGCTGTCCGATGCACAGGTCAAATATGGCCCCGGCGACCACCAGGGTGTGGACGAAGTGACAATCTCCGTTGTGGAAAACGGCGGCTGGAAACTGGTGTCGCGCCAGTAAGCTTCGCATTGCAACTATCTATCCATAAGGCGGGCTCTCGAGCCCGCCTTTCTTGTTATGCCTACTCTCGGAAATTTGAGTTTTCCTATGGCAAACTCAGTTTGCTCATTCGCCCACCATCAACAGTCCAGACCTGCCCTGTGACAAAGGCGGCCTCATCCGACAACAGCCAGCGCGCAAGCGCCCCGATTTCTTCCGGTTTTCCTGTGCGACCAACCGGATGAAGGGACCCTATCTCGGCTCGAAACGCGGCAGGATCCCCAAGGCTTTCAACGAACGCTGTGTTGAGTTCGGTGTCGATCCATCCCGGAGCAATGGCATTGCACCGCACATCGTCTGCCCCGTGATCCACTGCAATTGCGCGGGTCAGAGCATGGATGCCGCCTTTGGACGCACAGTACGCGGGATGCCGGGGATTAGATCCCAGACCTTCGATCGAACCGATATTCACGATCCCGCCTTTGGCCTCGATCAAATGCGGCAAGGCATGTTTGATAAGCATAAAGGGCGCAGTCAGATTGAGCTGAAGAGTGTCGGTCCAATCCTCCACCGACGTCTCCAACGCTGTGCCTTCGCGCATCAAACCGGCGTTGTTTACGAGCATGTCCAAACGCCCTGCCCGCCGTATGACTTCGCCGATCACGTGCTCAGGCTCCTGAGGACGTAGAAAATCCGCCTCAATCGCTTCGTTCACGGCGTCTTTTCCACGCTGTGCGGTAAAAACCCGAACACCCTTTTCCGCCAAACAAGCCGCAATCGCCGCGCCAATTCCGCTGCGCCCGCCAGTGACCAGAGCTACCTTGTCCTTCCAACGCGTCATTGAACCGGCTTTCCTCCGTTCACCTCGAGCAAAGCACCACACATATACCTTGCCTGATCGCTGACCAGAAACAGGACGACATCCGCAATGTCATCGGGCTCTGCGATCCTTCCTAAAGGCACCGAGGCGTTGAGGTCTTCTATGGCTTTTTCCGGATCGAGGCCGCGAGTCGCAAACCCGGTGCGGATCATTGGCGTGTTAACCTCATTCGGGCAAACCGCATTCACTCTGATGCCTTGATGCGCATGATCCATACCAAGGCATTGAGTCAAAGAGGCCACTGCTGCCTTGGAACTCACGTAAATCGGGTGATTGGGGCCAGGATGCACGCCCCAGCACGATGCGACATTCACAATTGCTCCCCCACCTGCATCAGCCATCAAAGGTATTGCTGCGCGACAAAGTCGAAAGGGTGCCTCAACATTGATCGCCATCGAGCGTGCGAAATCCTCATCCGTCGCCTCGGTGATCTTCCCACGTGTGATGATACCCGCGTTGTTCACAAGAAAATCAAGGCGTCCCATCGTGGTGACGGCGTGTTCAGGTAGGCCATTGCAAAAGTCGCCACACATCAAATCGCCAGTTACATTATGATCCGCTTCAGCCGCGCTGAGGTCGACCCCCATGACAGTCGTGCCTTCTGCCTGAAGTCGCGCCACGATAGAGCGGCCGATCCCTCCTGCCGCGCCGGTTACCAGCGCTGTTTTTCCTCGAAAACTCGCCATAATAGCCTCTCCCTTCAGGAGAAGCTTAGCCGTGATGTCAGGATCAACTGTGCAGAAATCGACGCCGGAAAAGCCGTTTCACGACAGTCCAGACAGAACGGCCCTGTTAGTTAGTCGCCGAGCTTGGCGTGCACTTCATCCAGATCAATCTCGCCGATTGGCATCTTGTTTCCAGGGTTTTCAAAATCGTATTTGAACAACTGAAAATCCCGTTTGTAGATTTCGTAAACGAGATGCATCGAAAGATCGTCGAAATAGTCCTCGACAGGGTGAGCCCGCTTGGGGCCGTGCCCTTCGCTTTCATTGAACCGCGGGATCGAGGTGAGATCGACCGCATGAGGCGTTTCGATGTTGTCCAGCACACCCTGCATGCCTTCGTTGAATTGCTCGGTCCAGAAAATCCGGTCGTAATGACCACCGTTCACGATGAACGTGGAAATGTGGCCTGACATGGCCGACCAATGGATGTCCGGGTCCATAGGGCGGCGCCACCGAATGGTATCCCGCGCGAACAGAAGAAACCGACGGAAACTCTGGATCTGGTCGAAATCCTGTTTGCCATCATCACCGCCCACTTCGATCCCGTATTTCTGAATCAACATCGGGACGAGGTTGCCCCGGTAACGCTTGCCGTTCCGCTGGATACCGCAAATCTTGTCAAAGAAGGACGACAAAATACGGGTGTAGGGGTTACGGACACAGGTGAACGCGTAGGATTTGTGATCACGCACGTTGTCGATGATCGGCTGGTGGCTATCTTCCAGCGCCCACTTGTGCATACCCCCTTTAGCGTCATGGATATCGCCGTCAAAGAACTGGCCATGATCCGAATAGAACATGATCTGGCCGATGGTTGAACAGGCGCATTTTGGCACCACGCGATAGACCACGCTCTCGCTCTCTGTCATCCAAGTTCCCGGAAAACCCATATCACTCGCCTCCTGCCATGCCGCGGTTCTTACCGTCGGTAGTTGACTGTCAGAACTAAAAAAAATCCCAACAAAGCCTGTTTATTCAAAGCTTCTTTATCTTTAAATGGATAAAACACTATCGTCAAAGTGGGGATCACGTAGGTTTATGGCACGAATTGCGTATATTTTGCTGTGCCACAAGGACCCTGAGGCGATCATCAAGCAGGCCGAAAGCCTGACCGCAACAGGCGACTATATCTCGATCCACTTCGACGCCCGCGCCAATCCGGAACACTACAAGCAGATCACCACTGCACTTGGGAAAAACCCCAACGTCGCCTTCGCCCACAAACGCATCAAATGCGGCTGGGGAGAATGGTCGCTGGTCGAAGCCACGCTGTATGCGGTGGAAACCGCCGTCGAGAAATTTCCTCGCGCGACCCATTTTTACATGGTCTCCGGCGACTGCATGGTGATCAAGTCGTCGGAATACATTCATAAGTTTCTGGACGACAACGACGTCGATTTCATCGAGAGCTTCGACTACTTCGAAAGCGACTGGATCAAGACGGGCATGAAGGGAGAGCGGCTGATTTACCGCCATTTCTTCAATGAGCGGACACAAAAGTGGCGGTTCTACACATCCTTCAAGCTGCAACGCCGGCTTGGATTGACCCGCGAAATTCCCGCCGACATTCAAGTTATGATCGGCAGCCAGTGGTGGTGCTTGCGCCGCCAGACGATTGAAGCCGTTCTGCACTTCACCAAACAGCGCAAAGACGTCATGCGGTTCTTCCGAACAACATGGATTCCGGACGAAACCTTCTTCCAGACGATCGTCCGCCATTTGGTGCCCGCAACAGAAATCCGTACGCGCACCCTGACTTTTCTGATGTTCAGTGACTATGGTATGCCGCTCACCTTTTACAACGACCACTACGATCTGTTGCTGACGCAGGACTACCTGTTCGCGCGAAAGATCAGTCCTGAGGCTATAGAACTCAAAGAACGGCTCGGAGCGCTCTATGCCGAAACGGGTGTGGACTTTCAGATCTCGGCAGAAGGTCCAAGCCTGTTCAAATTCCTCACCGGGCGTGGCCGCGTTGGAAAGCGGTTTGCGAGCCGTTTCTGGGAGACTGAAAGCTCCTTGGGTCGGGATCGCGAATTGATGCTTCTTGTGTGCAAGAAGTGGCACGTAGCCAAGCGTTTGCTGGAAAAAATCGGTCAGGAAACCGACATCCCGACAATTGCCTATCTTTTCAACGAAGAAGGCACACCCCTCCCCGATCTCGGGGGCATCCAATCGACATTGGGCAAACGTACGCGCCACCGCAGAGCTTTGATGCGGATGCTGTTTGATTATTATGACACAAACCGTTTGGTTGTGTGCCTTGACCCATCAGCAATGGACCTTATGCAGGATTTCTTTGGCGATCGGTCGACCACCAGAATGCTCGAAATTCAGTGCGAATTCACCGACGAATATCTGACTGGACACTCCATGCGGATCGGTCTTGCAGGGGAGCAGACCCCACAAGACACGCTCGAGCGACTGCTTCCGACTATTCGGCGTGACATTGTGAACGAAAGCGACCGTATCCGTGATGCGGAATTCGAAAACCTGAACATCATGCGACAGTCGGACGAGATTGAAGACTATGTACCCGCCATCGCACAATTCCTGCACGTGCCTGAAGACGTGGCCGAACGGATCGCACGGACGGATTACCTGTTCGCTGACTGATCCGTCAGATCCGTCAGCCCCAGAAGAAAATCGGCACCCCCTTAAGGTGGGGGTGCCGGATTTCCGGTCAGCCCAATAGACCTTCCTTGCGGAAAAGTTCTTTGACGTCGATCTCGGGGCGCGCGCCGTAGTGGCTGATCACCTCTGCAGCAGCAATGCAGCCCATCCGGCCAGAAACTTCCAAGCTTTGGCCAGTCGCAACGCCATAAAGGAACCCGCAAGCGAACTGATCGCCCGCGCCCGTCGCATCTACCGGAACAATTTCGTTCACGGCAACGGTTGCCTCTTCATCACCGGAAAGCAATACGACGTCCTTGCCCGATCGCGTGCAAACCACCATTCCAGCGTCCTGCGCAGCTTGCTCAAGGGCAGAGCTGAGGTCAGTCTGATAGAGTGAAGACCACTCATGTTCGTTGCCGATCACAAAGTCGAGTTCCTTGACCAATCGGCGGAAGTCGTCTCGGTGCCGCTCTACACAGAAAGGGTCCGAAAGCGCGATGCCGGCCTTACCACCCCCATCTCGGCACAGTTTGGCGGCGCGCTCAAAGGCCTCTTTGCCCTTGGGCTTGTCATAGAGATACCCTTCAAGGAACAGCAGTTGTGCCTGTCCGGCAACGTCGTCCGAAACATCGTCAGGCCCAACCTCGGAGGAAATCCCGAGATAGGTGTTCATGGAACGCTCTCCGTCCGGGCTGACGAAAATCATGGAACGCGACGTCGGGAGATCGCCTCCTGCCACCGGAGGGTTCACGAAATCCGTGCCGTCCGCCTGCATTTCATTTGCGTAAAACTGGCCGAGAGCATCATCATGTACCCGACCGATAAAAGCCGTGGTCAATCCGAGCGCCCCAAGACCCGCCAATGTGTTTGCCACGGAGCCACCCGGCGCCTGCGTGCGGTTGGTCATGGCACCGTAGAGCATTTCGCCGCGTTCTTTTTCGACAAGCTGCATGATGCCTTTCTGAATCCCCATCAGATCCAGAAAGCTGTCATCAGATTGGCTGATTACGTCGACGATTGCGTTGCCGATACCGACAACCTGATATTGTTTCATAGGTTCTTGTCCTCGAACTGACAGAGATCGCGAATTAGGCAGTTACCGCACATCGGCTTGCGCGCCTTACATACATAGCGGCCGTGCAAAATCATCCAATGATGCGCGTGCAACTGGAAGTCTACCGGAATGTTGTCTTCAATCGCGCGTTCTACAGCGACAACATCCTTGCCAGGGCAAACACCCGAGCGGTTTCCAAACCGATAGATATGGGTGTCGACGGCCTGCGCTGGATAGCGCCACCACATATTCAATACAACGTTGGCTGTTTTGCGGCCTACTCCAGGTAAACTTTCGAGGGCCGCACGGGAGTTCGGAACCTCACCGCCGTATTGGTCCACTAGGATTTTCGAAAGCTTCATCACGTTTTTGGCTTTGTTTCTGAACAGCCCAATCGTTTTGATGTGCTCGATCAACTGCTCTTCGCCAAGGTCCAGCATCTTCTGCGGCGTGTCGGCAACCTTGAAAAGGTCTTTGGTGGCTCGGTTTACGCCCGCATCCGTCGCTTGTGCCGACAAGGCAACGGCCACCACCAACGTGTAAACGTTGACATGGTCCAGTTCGCCCTTTGGTTCGGCTTCTGCTGCCTCAAACCGGGTGAAAATTTCCCGGATCGTGTGGTAATCAAGTTGCTTTGCCATGGCAGGTTCTAACCACGCGCAGCCCCTTCACGCAACCAATGGTTCCCATGACCAAAGGCGAGGACCGTTATTTGCTCTGGTCTTTGAGCATTCCCTCAATCTTATCGAGGCGCGTAAGTACCTCGTCACGATAATTGCCGGTCTCTTCTTCCGCTTCGACATGGTGGGCATCTTGCATCGAGTTAACGACAAGACCGACAACAAGATTCAGAACGACGAATGTCGTCAGCAAGATAAACGGCACAAAGAACATCCAGGCAAACGGGAAGACTTCCATGACCGGGCGCACGATACCCATTGACCAGCTTTCCAACGTCATGATCTGGAAGAGCGAATAGCCGGACTTGCCCAGCGTACCAAACCAGTCGGGGAACGCTGTTCCAAACAGCTTCGTGGCCATGACAGCACCGATGTAGAAAACGAGGGCCATCAACAGAAACACGGACCCCATGCCGGGCAACGCGTTCAAAAGACCTTCGATCACACGTCGCAAAGAGGGTGCAACTGAAACCACCCGCAATAGGCGAAGAATTCTCAGCGCACGCAATACTGCAAGCCCCTGAGCTGCCGGCACCAGAGCGATGCCAACGATCACAAAATCGAACAGGTTCCAGCCGTCACGGAAAAACCTCGCGCGCTGCACAAAAAGCTTGGCTAAGATTTCGAGTACAAAAATTGCGAGACACAGTGTGTCGAGAAAAATCAGAACTGGTCCTATGGAAGCCATCAGAGGCTTCGAAGTTTCCAGTCCCAGAATAATCGCGTTGAACAGGATCACGCCAAGGATGGCATTGCGAAATGCAGGGCGATCAATGAACGCCCCTAGTTTGTCCCGTAGGCTCATGAATTTTTCCTGTTGCTGCGACATGCACTGTTCCGTGCGCTTTCATATAAAAAGGGCGCGCCTGTTCGCAAGACGCGCCCCCTGAGGATTTTGTGAATACTCAGGCGTCCGGCTTCCACCCGGGAGGGCCAAACAAACGCCCCCGCAGTTCTTTGCCATCTTTGGCGTTCCGAATGTCACGCACCAGACCCGGTATTTCACTGAACCAGACCTTGACCGGATTTTGACTATCGAAATCTGTGGTCAATCCATAGCGCGGGCGCTCTTCCTCAACCTGAAAACTGCCGAACATGCGGTCCCAGATGATGAGGATGCCAGCATAGTTCTTGTCCAAGTACTTTGCGTCACATCCGTGATGAACACGATGATGGCTTGGCGTATTCAGAATCCACTCCACTGGACCCAATTTGCCGATCAGTTCGGTGTGGAGCCAAGTCTGATAGGCAAGCACCACAATAATCGAGCCAAGCACCACATCCGGACTGAAACCGACCAGCACCATCGGTACATGCATGATGAGCGACCAAACGCTTTCCAGAGGCCCGAACCGGACTGCCGTCACGATATTGTAGTCGCGACTTGAGTGATGCACTGCATGCTGGGTCCAAAGGAGCCGCACCTGATGGGCGATCCTATGTTCCCAGTAATAAGTGAAATCCGCCACCAACAGCGCTACCAGCAACCAAGGCCAGGCCGTGGGAATCGACCAGGGCACAAGTTCGAAGCTAACCACATAAAGCGCTGCGTAAGCTGCGGTCATCAGCGTCACTTCAAGCAAGAGGTAGGGAATTTGTGTGCTCGCACTAGCGATCATCTCAAGAAGTGTTTTGCCCTTGAGAGAACCTTTGAACCAAGCTTCTGCGATTTCGATCAGTAGAATGGCGGCACCAATCAGAAAGAAAACGCCATCGATTTCTTCTGCAAGTCCGATGAATGCTTCCGGATTCATTTTGTGCCTCCTACTCCGTTTGTCAGTGTGCGCCACGCCAAATCGGCGGCCTGTTTTGCTGTCGCTTCATCTGCTTTGACCATCTCCCAGGCAGCGTAAAGAAGAGCGTCAAAACTTTCAGCGATCCATGCGCTGGGAACTTCGGGCGCAAACCCTCCTTCGGATTTGGCTTGATCAATCGCATGGATCATTTCAGCTTTCTGCCGGTCAGCCTCGGCGATCAGTTCCGGGGTTTCAGCCGACGTCCAGTCTTCCAGAAAGTGCGCCCGGCTGGCCAGCGGGATCATCGCTGCCAACCCAAGGCGCAAGGCATCCGTATAGGATTCCGCTTCTGTCGTGGCCTCCTCAAAAACCTTGTCCAGATCGCGCATTGCCTGAACAGCCAAGGCCGACATCAGCTCCTCGCGACCGCTGAAATGACGGTGCAGAGTTGCTCGACCCACACCAGCTCTCGCGGCAACATCTGCCAAAGTTGCTGTGGGCGTTTCCTCAAAAACAGAAAACGCGGCCTCTAGAATGGCCTCTATCGTCTTTTCAATCATCAAACCCTCCAATCAGGTTTCTCACCGAATGAGACATAGGTGTCTCATTTGAGACTTCAATGTATATTCTGAAAATTCCGCACGTTTCGGGTCGATAGACGCAAGGCCTCGGCGTAGTTTGCTACCAAAGGAGACGTGCCATGAACGACATGAGCGAAGGCTATCACTACAACGTCATGCGCCGCGCAATCGAACTGATAGATGCGCACAGCGCCAAAGGCGGCGAAGTATTGTCGCTGGACGATCTGGCGGCTCAAATGGGCATGAGTCCAGCGCACTTCCAGCGGCTTTTCACAAAATGGAGCGGTGTAAGTCCGAAGAAATTCCAACAGTATCTCACGCTCGGGCATGCCAAAGCGCTTCTTCGAGAACACTTCACCACGCTCGAAACTGCCGGATCCGTGGGTCTTTCCGGATCGGGCCGGCTTCATGACCTGTTCTTGCGGTGGGAGTCTATGAGCCCCGGAGAATACGCCCGGCAGGGAGACGGGTTGACGATCTTCTGGGGATGGTTTGACAGCCCCTTTGGTCTCGCACTGGTGATGGGAACGGACAAAGGTCTTTGCGCCATCGGCTTTGCTTCAGAACTCGGAGAAGAGGCGACCATGGAAGATTTGGCCTCGCGTTGGCCGAGGGCAAATTTTGTCGAAGACCCGATGTTTCTGCGCCCGTGGGTCTTGGCTGCATTTCAGGCAGAGTCCGGTGACCTTGATAAGGTGCCGGTTTACATGATCGGCACCAGCTTGCAGATCAAGGTCTGGGAGGCGCTAATGCGTATTCCTTCTGGCGAAGTCACGACCTATTCCGAAATCGCCCGCGCAATTGGCAATCCCCGCGCCGTACGCGCAGTTGGAACAGCCGTTGGTCGAAATCCAGTAAGCTGGTTGATCCCCTGCCACCGCGCAATGCGCAAATCAGGAGGTCTAGGTGGCTACCATTGGGGACTCCCTGTTAAACGCGCGCTGCTTGCCTATGAATCTGCGCGCGCGGGTGCGTGAATTGACAGAAAAATTCGGCACTTTTTCGCCGATCTGATGCTCGGAACGCTTGGGGCCACGCGCACGTTGCCTTATAAATATGACAAAGCCGGAGCATACCGGCTCAATTTTTGAGGCATCGACATGAAGAAAATCACTCTGACTCTGTGTTCCGTTTCACTTGTGGCCCTGACCGCATGTACAGATCCGGCGTACGTCACCTCCGGCGACGGAAACACCACCAACAAGGCCGCAAGTGGTGCCATCATCGGTGGCATCCTCGGAGCCGGCCTTTCTGCCGCCACTAAAAACGACCCGCTGATCGGCGCAGCAGTTGGCGCAGGCGCTGGTGCATTGATCGGCAACAGTTTGGCCAAGCAGGAAGCCGAACTGCGCAAACAACTCGACAGCGACGTTCGTATCGAAAACACCGGCGACCGCCTGATCCTGACGATGCCACAGGACATCCTGTTTGACGTTGACAGCGCCACGGTAAGCGCCAGCCTTGAGGACGACCTCTATAAGGTTGCAAGCAGCCTGAACGATTACCCGGACACCACCGTGCAGGTCCTTGGCCACACCGACAACACCGGAACTGCCGCGCACAACCAAGGCCTCTCGCAACGCCGCGCCAATGCGGTCGCGGATGTGTTGATGACCGGCGGCGTGCCTTTTGGTCGCATCGAATCCATTGGCCGCGGCGAGGACCAGCCAATTGCGTCGAACCTCGACGAAGCTGGCCGACATCAGAACCGGCGCGTGGAGATCGTGATCCTGCCAAATGCGGCATAACCCGCTCCGGATCGGAAATTTAGGAAGGCGTCGCTTGTCAGCGGCGCCTTTTTCATTACCTATCACTGACAAAGCGACGAACAGGACAACTCATGCCCCATACTCTACTTGGCATCTCCGGCGCTCTGCGCGCTGGCTCCACAAACTCTGCCCTCCTGCGTGAGGCTGCGCGGCTTTACGGCGCTGATCGCTTTGTTGAAGCCGACCTGAACCTGCCGCTGTATGACGGTGATTTTGAGGATGAAGACGGAATTCCACCCGCTGTAGACACACTAGTGTCGCAAATCGCTGCCGCAGATGCGGTTCTTATTTCCACCCCGGAGTATAACGGCGCGATAACTGGTGTTTTGAAAAACGCTCTGGATTGGATCAGCAGGCACTCCGAAAAACCGATGGTCGGAAAGCCGGTTGCGCTCATGAGTGCCGCGGCAGGCCGCGCTGGTGGTGTCCGCGCACAAACCATGCTGCGCACCTGTCTTGTAGCATTCCGGCCCCGCATCGCGCTGGCTCCGGAAGTCGGTATTGCCGACAGTGGGAACGCTTTTGACGAAAACGGGCACTTTGTTAGCGAACGCTATGCGTCTTCAGTTTCCAACCTGATGGACGCATTGAAAGCAGACGTTTCCGCCGAGTGATTTTGTCCTAGCCTCGCGGCGGCAAGTCCGTCGCGGTGTCTACATCAGCCAGCGCAGCCAGAGTCGCCACTCGATATCCCTTCAAGGTTGCACGCGAATCCGAAAGCGCATGCTTGGTGGACCATCGAACCCCCGCGAACAACGAGGGCGGAGGTGGGTTCACGCGCTTCAGGCCAACGAGCCAATAACCACCATCAGGCGCGGGGCCAAACGTCGCCTCGTTGTCACCAAGACTCTGAAATGCGGCGGCGATGTGCCCTCGCGTGATGCCGGGAATATCAGCGCCGATAATACACACCGGCCCAACGGGCATGTGGCGCAAAATACGGCCCATGCGATCCCCCAGGTTGCCGGTTCCTTGCGGCACACGTGGCACATCCTGCGGCCAAACGCGGGACTCTAGTCCCTCGACATCCGGCGATACCGCCAGTGTTAATTCCCATCTCGGATCTCGAAGTCGCCGAATAAGGCTCGCAGATTGGTGTCGGAACCACCACGCGGCTGCTGTCAAACCGATGTCGCGCCCAAGGCGGGTCTTGACCCGCCCCGGATGCGGTTCCTTGACCATTACGACGAGCCGACGTCGCCAGCGCGGATCAAGTTCAGGCGAAATAGTCACGCAAAATCCGTGTGTAGATGCCTTTGAGCTGGTGAATCTGCGCCACAGGAACGTTTTCATCAACCTGGTGCATTGTTTTGCCCACAAGCCCGAATTCAACCACAGGACAATGATGCTGAACGAAGCGCGCGTCGGATGTTCCGCCAGATGTTGACAGCTCAGGAGTTCGACCTGTTTCTGCATAGACAGCGGCGGCAACCAACTCGGACAACGGGCCGGGCGGTGTTATGAAGCTCTCTCCAGAGATCTTCACGTCCATATCAATCGTGATACCTGTGTCCGCCGCGACTGCGTCGACCAATCCCTGCATCCATGCAGTCAATGAAGCACCTGAATGCGTGTCGTTGTACCGGATGTTCAGGGTGGCTTTGCACTCAGCCGGAATCACATTTGTCGCTGGATTGCCCGTGTCCATTGTCACAACAGCAAGCGTGGAGGCATCAAAGTGCTCGGTACCTTCGTCCAATGTGTGGGATGACATTACATCCATCAAACGTGCCATAGCCGGCAATGGGTTGTTGGCGCGATGTGGATAGGCCGAATGCCCCTGTTTCCCCGAAAATTTGAAATAGGCCGTAAGCGAACCACGACGGCCGATCTTCATCATTTCACCCATCTCGTTCGGGCAAGTCGGTTCACCGACCAGACAAACGGACATCTTCTCGCCTTCGGAATCCAGGTAGTCCAGCAAAGCGGTAGTACCGTCGATCGCATCGCCCTCTTCGTCACCAGTAATGGTCAGAACGATGGCGCCGTCCGGAGGGGTGTTGGTCACAAAGTCAACGGCAGCTGCCGCAAAGGCCGCGACACCAGACTTCATATCCGTTGCACCTCGTCCAAACATGATCCCGTCCCGCACTTCGGCGCCAAACGGGTCAGCCGACCATGCTGCTTCGTCACCAACAGGCACCACATCGGTGTGGCCGTTGAAGCCGAAAGTCCTGTCGTGGCCCTTGGTACCCCAGCGGGCAAAAAGGTTGGAAACTTCCCCGCGATCGACACGCGTGCATTCAAATCCAGCGTCAGACAACAAGTTCTCCAGAAGGACCAGTGCACCACCTTCGGTCGGTGTCACCGATGGGCAACGGATCAAATCGGCGGTGAGTTGGGCGGCATCGGTTTCGGACATAGCATCCTCTTGTCGAAAAATTGGCTAAACAGGGTTTCGCACAGGCAGAGTGGGCCTGAAAGCCACAAAAGCATCAGCAAGACTTACCGCAACCCGATAAACCCCTTAACAGACCGAAAAATTTGATGTTTATTGGTCGCAATAACAAATGACCGAGGCAGGTCACCAGCAGTTCCCGCCCCAAGGGCCCGCATCTAAGACGCCGAAAACGGTGCGCGATGTATTGGAGTCGTATCACGCAAAGTGATGCGCGCGCTGTTTGGTCCTGTCCTCGACGAGGCAGAGATCAAGGGCAGAGCGGTATGCCTAGACTACCAGTTGACCGCGGCGCGACCGCGGAAGAGATGGCACAAACCATCTTTGGCGAAGGTGTAAGTATCGAAAGCGCCACTTACACCGGCGACAATAATGCGTCCGGCGTTTATACCAATGGCGATACGATCTCGCCCGGTGTCACGCCGGGAGACAGCGGCGTAATTCTATCGACCGGCAACGCGCGCAATTTCACCAACCGTAACGGGGAATACAACCAGGACACCAACCAGTCCTCAAACATGAACGGAGTCGACAACGACCCGACCCTGAACGCGCTTGCCGGTGCGAATACCTATGACGCTGCGATGCTCGAGGTGGAGTTCATTCCGACAGGTGATACGCTCACCATGCAGTTCGTGTTCGCATCCGAAGAATACCCGGAATACGTGAACTCGATCTATCAGGATTTTGTGGCAGTTTCGATCAATGGGGTCTTTGTGCCGATGGAAATCGGCAACGGAGATGTTGACCCCGGAAACATTAACGGCGGCGAAAACGAAAGCCTGTTCATCGACAACACCGGTGATGCCTACAACACCGAAATGGACGGCTTCACCATGACCATGACGTTGACCATTCCGGTCAACGCCAACGACATAAACACCCTGCAAATCATAATCGCCGACGTGTCTGACAGCAGCTACGACAGTAGCCTGCTGATTGCAGCGGACTCTTTGCAAACCAGCCTGATCGCCAACACCGATACGGTGAACGTTGCTCCTGACGGAACCAAAACCGTCAACCTACTGGCAAACGACACCAATACCACCGGCGGCACCCTCACAATAACCCACATCGCCGGACAGACAGCTGTGGTTGGGGTTCCGATCACGCTTGGCAGCGGCCAGATCATCACACTGAACTCCGACGGCACCGTGACCGTCGAAGGCGACAGCGATGAAGAAACCGTCAACCTCACCTATCAGGTCGAAAGCTCGACTGGCACGACCGACACCGGCTTTATCACGATCAACCAGGCACCCTGTTTTGCAGCAGGAACCTTCATCCTGACGCCATTTGGCGAAGTGCCAGTCGAACATATCGCCGTAGATGACCTCGTCGAAACGATGGACAATGGCCCTCAGCCTGTGCGCTGGCACGGGTCGCGCACGGTTGATGCCCGAGGCAAGTTCGCTCCGATCCTGATTGACGAAGGCACTTTTGGCGATCACCGGGCCCTGACTCTGTCACCACTACACCGCGTCCTCATCAGCGGCGCATGGTCCGAGTTACTGTTCGGCGAAGAAGAAGTGCTGATCAAAGCCCGAGACCTCGTGAACGGCAAAACGATCCGCCAACTCGAAGGTGGTACAGTGGAATACCATCACTTGCTTTTTGACGACCACCAGATCGTCTTTTCGGAAAAACTGGCCACGGAAAGCTATCTGCCCGGACCACAGACCTCCGCAAGTTTCGATCCTGAAATTGTCAAAGAACTTTGCGCGCTTTTTCCCGAGCTGAAGAACAAAGGCGGCACCGGCTATGGCCAAATGGCACGACCGGGATTGAAAACATTCGAAGTGACCGCAATGGCCAACTGGGCATTGGCGAGTTGAGGGGACAGGCATGAGTTGGCTGGCTTTGATCGACAAGACACGGACCCTGTTTCGGTTGGACGGGCTGGCGCGCTACGGACAGAAACCGGGTAGAGACCTCGTAGACCTGCGCGCGCCGATGACAACAGGTAGCCTTGTGGTGGAAACTCGTGTTTCGCCATATGACAAACCGCAAATGCTTCTGGGATATGCGCCTCAGACACGCAGTGGTGTGCGCTTGTCCTTGCAGGCAGTTCCCGGCGGCGGAGTCGTTTTGGTTCTGAACCGCGGAAGCGAGACCTTTCATACCGCGGTCAATCTGGACACCGGAGGCCGCGCTGACGTCATTCGCATCACCTACAGTTGGGACCTGGACCAATTCCGCGGACGTTTGTGCGTTGAACGCCCCGGCACCTTCCGGATAGCCGTCAAAGACTTGATCAATCCAGTAGCGTTGTCGCCGGAGGATATGTGCGAGTTTGTTCACGATGAATTGTCCCGCGTGCTTTCGCCAGACGTGATCTACGCTGCTCTGAGCGACCGGGTCGAACCCGTAGGTCCGATGCCCACAATGACCAACGATACACCGGTTATGACGGCGGAGGGCTACGTGCCTGCAGGATCGCTGAAACGAGGCGATTTGGTGCAGACGACTCAGGGCGACATTGTGCCGGTTCTCAACACCATCAAACGATCTGTCCCTGCCGCCGGCCAATTCACGCCAATCCGCCTTCGCGCGCCATTCTTCGGGCTACAAGAACCGATAGTAGTAGGGCCCACACAGCGGCTGGTGATTGGCGGTTCGCGAGTGGAATACACTTTCGGATCTGAATACGTGCTTGTGCCTGCAGGACATTTGCTTCACGGCACCGCAGCCAAACCAATCAAGAGCGAACCGCTGGTCACTTATTGCCAACTGATTTTGCCAGATCACGATGCGCTTCTTGTTGCCGGCACCTATTTGGAAAGTCTCGATTTGGGACGAATTCGACGTCGCAAGGATGTCCTCCGCGCCAGCCTTCTCGGCCAGTTCGCCCGTGTTGACCTACCCGAACATTCGCGAACGGCCTACCCGGTGTTGAGAGAATTTGAGGCTTTGACGTTGGCTGCGCAGCGTGCGGCCTGACCAAAAACAAAGTCAGTGCTGCGGCTGATCCGCCCCGTCGCTTTCTTCGCCATGATAAAACGGCGTCATCTGGGCAACGACTACAGAGTTCTCGTCAAGCGCTCGCTGCATAAGATCGCGTTCGGCCTGATCGATTTCATGACCCTGAGCTTCACGCTCCTCAATTGTGCCGTATCCCGTCACGTCGAGCGGGTTCAAATCTGCCTGCTTCAGGATCGCTACGGTTTCACGAACAGCCTCAGCTTCGTCAACGCCGCTTGCATAAATCATAAGGGCACCACCGGTCGCCCCATCCGGAAGACCATCGTCTTCCTTACGACCAACTTGGACCAACAAGGTAAAAACCTGCTGACGCGATTTCTTCTTTGGGGCGGACTTTGAGTTGCTCATGGCGGCAGGCCATAACGCGCATGGACCGCCTCGGTCAACCGGCGAGACATAAAGGGTCCTTCAACACCTAAAAGTTTAGGCAACTTGTTGAGCCCTGCTCACCACTTGGTAACCCCTGACCGTCACTTTTGAACAATCTTTTCAATCGGGACAGGTGTGCGGGTAATCCGCCCACACCAGCCGAATACACTATGCCGGGGGGCACTCATGACCGACTCGCTGGGCCATTCCACACAGGCCACCGCATTCCGTGCCGGAAGCGAACTGCCCGTGGCGTTTGGCGAAAGTGTTCGGACCACTATGGTTCCGTCACTGCGACGTCCAGAAGTCGGGACTTGTTCCAAGACATCCGTACCTTGTTTTGTCGCCGGTACACAGATCGTCACTCAGAAGGGAATGGTCGCTATTGAAACCCTTTCGCCAGGCGATCGAGTTCTGACACGGGACAACGGGTATCAGGAACTTCAATGGATCGGGCGATCCGGACGCCTCGCCACCGGCAAAGATGCTCCTGTTGAAATCGCTGCAGGTGTGCTGGGCAACCACGATGCCATTTCATTTTCCAGAAATCACCGGGTTTTGCTGCAATCTGATGCAGCCACCACCCTTTTCGGGGAACGCGAAGTGCTGATCCGTGCAGGAGATCTTGTGAATGGCACTTCCGTCAAACTCCGCGATGACGGCCTGCCAGTAACGTATGTCCATCTGCTTTTCGACCGGCACGAAATTGTCCGTGCCAATGGCTTGGACTGCGAAAGCTACCACCCCAGCCACGAGACACTAGACATGTTCGACGCCGATACGCGGCAGGAAATCCTTTCGCACATGCCCAACACCGATCGGTTTATGGGCTATGGATATGGTCCTGTGGCACGCGTGTCCCTACGAGAACAAGAAGCCAGAGCACTGCTGCATGCAGCCTAGATGCAACCAAGAGCTGCAAAACACCCCGAATGATCGATAATTGAGACCAAAGCCACTGATTTCCCTTGGGTCACCCAAAGGCACTAGTTGACCGCTTTTTTCTGCACAGGCTAAGGAAACGCGAAATCAGGATAGACTTTCGCCATGAAACTCCTTGCCGCCGTCGCACTGACGACCGTGACCCTTCTCAATTTCGCATCTGCCGTGTTGGCGCAATCAAACGACGCGATGGTCTTCGCAACAGTTGATCGCCCTCCCTTTGCAATTCTGGAAACTGAAAACGGTTCACCCGAGGGGTTCAGCGTAGACCTTATGCGCGCCATTGCCGACGATCTGGGGCGGAGCGTATCCTTTGCTCCAGCGGAAAGCTTCAGCGCTATGCTTGACGCGGTTAAGTCCGAAGCAGTCGACGGTGCCATAGCCAACATTTCGATCACCGCAGCCCGCGAAGTCGAAATGGATTTCAGCCAACCCATCTTTGCGAGTGGCATCCAAATCCTGATGCCTGCGGAGGTCAGCGCCTTGGGTCGCGTAGGCGGCCTTCTAACCCGCGAAATCGGCACCGCAATTTTGATCGCTTTAGGGCTTCTTTTCGGGGGAGGCATGCTGATGTGGATCTTCGAGCGCCGCCATCAACCTTACTTTGACCGTCCGGCCAAAGACGCGCTTTTCCCATCTTTCTGGTGGGCGCTGAACCTTGTTGTGAACGGCGGTTTTGAAGAACGTATGCCGCAATCGCGGCCGGGCCGCTTTTTTGCGGTCATTCTGGTCGTTGCAAGCCTCTTTGTCGTGTCTGTCTTCGTTGCAACAATCACCGCCGCGGTGACAGTTGAAGCGTTGCAGGAGAGCGTCGACAGTATCAACGATCTGGATGGTCGCGATGTCGGAACAGTTATTGGATCCACAAGTGCGGACTTCCTGAACCAGCGCGAGATCCGATTTACCGGATACATTTCTCCACAGGAAATGCTGGCGGATTTCGATGCTGGAACCATTGACTCAGTGGTTTTTGACGGTCCGATCCTCGCCTACCACGTTAGCTCTAACCCGAAGTCCAAGGCGCGGGTCATTGAGCGTGTCTACCGCCCTGAAAACTATGGCATCGCACTGCCTTCCGACAGCGCGATGCGGGAAGAGATTGATCAATCTCTGCTCAAACTACGCGAAGATGGAACCTATGACGCTCTGATTGAACGCTGGTTCGGCGCCAACTTCCGCAACTGATCAGTCACGCAGCAGTTCGTTGATACCGGTCTTCGAACGCGTCTTTTCATCGACGCGTTTCACGATCACCGCACAGTAAAGACTCACGCCGTTTTTGGATGGCATGGATCCGGAAACAACCACGGAATAGGGCGGCACTTCGCCGTACATCACTTCGCCGGTTTCCCGATCAACAATCTTGGTAGACTGGCCAATGTAAACGCCCATCCCAAGAACCGAACCTTCGCGCACAATACAGCCTTCGACGACTTCGGAACGCGCTCCGATAAAGCAGTTATCCTCGATAATCGTCGGCCCGGCCTGCATTGGCTCCAAAACCCCACCAATACCGACACCACCGGAAAGGTGCACATTTTTGCCGATTTGCGCACAGGAGCCGACAGTAGCCCAAGTGTCTACCATGGTGCCTTCATCAACAAATGCACCGAGGTTTACGAAAGACGGCATAAGAACCACACCGGGTGCAATGTAAGCCGACTTGCGAACGACACAGTTTGGCACCGCGCGGAACCCTGCTGCTTTCCACTGGTTTTCACCCCAACCGGCGAACTTGCTGTCGACCTTGTCCCACCAGCCGCTGCCTTGCGGACCACCAGACTGGATTTCCATGTCCTTGATGCGGAACCCAAGCAAAACCGCTTTCTTGGCCCATTGGTTCACATGCCAGTTGCCGTTTTCCATCCTTTCGGCGACTCGAAGGCTTCCGCTGTCCAAAGCGTTCAGCGTATCTTCGATGGCTTCGCGGGTTTCACCGGTCGTTGCAGGCGTAATGGTATCGCGCGCATCCCAGGCGGCTTCGATGGCTTGTTCCAGTTGGGCGTTGGACATTGTCTTTGCGTCTCCGTTTGCAGGAATTTCCAGATGGATTTGGCGTTTCTTAACCGCTTCAAACGGCCACGTCACCTTGCAAAGCGACGCAATCTTGTTCGGGCACGGCCAAGGCCGCGCTGGTCAGACGTAGCGGAACCGGATAGCCATGGGCAAACCGCGTGACCAAGGACCCTTGTTATGACTGAAAATCGCTCACACCCGCTGTCTTATGCCCGCACAGATCGCGTGACCGCCAAGCAGGTGCCCGATACCCCACAAACCCGCGCGCCAAGCTACAGACTGGCCTTCGCGGATGAAGACTTTCTATGCCGTCCGGAATTGCGCCCAGCGCGTCTACAGCTTGAGCTTTTGAAACCGGAGATGGCGCTGGACGAACACGGTGTCGAAAGCACGGTCGTACTTTTTGGCGGCGCCCGCATTCCCGAACCAGCCAAAAAGAACACAGCGCGCACTCAGACTCTCGCAGATCTCTCGAGGTTTTATGACGAGGCGCGAACCTTTGCCCGCATCATCACGGAACAATCCGATGGCCGGAACAACGTCGTCGTCACGGGCGGTGGTCCCGGCGTAATGGAAGCTGGTAACCGTGGTGCGGTGGACGCAGGCGGCCGGTCTATTGGACTGAACATTGTGCTTCCACACGAACAAGCTCCCAACGAATACGTAACGCCCGACCTGTGTTTCAATTTTCACTACTTTGCGATCCGCAAAATGCATTTCCTGATGCGTGCCAGTGCTATCTGCATTTTCCCCGGTGGTTTTGGCACGCTGGACGAGCTGTTTGAATCACTTACCCTGATCCAGACTGGCCGAATGCATCGGGTTCCGTTCCTGCTGTTTGGCCGCGAATTCTGGGAAAAGATCGTAAACTGGGAGGCGCTCGCGGATGCGGGCACAATCTCGGCCGATGATCTCGACCTGTTCCAGTTTGTCGAAACCGCCGAAGAGGCGGTCAGTATTCTCAACAATTGGGAAGACTATTCCCGACGGGGCGAGTTGCCCGGTCGCTGAGAAACATATCAGGCGTCCCGAAATCTTACCCGGGGCGCACCCTTTTTGTCGGTGCGAACGTCGTCTTAGTGGAAGTTCGCCGGAAGCACACCAAGTTCAATGCCCTGAGGCAGTTTGGTCACAACTTGTGCGCCTGCCACGTCTTTGATGGCATAGCCGTAGCCCTTGAGGCGGAATTTCCATTCGCGATTGCTCAGCGAGTTGGACTTTTCGCGTGCCAGAATGTCCAGAACAGGCGCGTCGATCATTGCGCCACCGATGTCTGCATGTGCCATGTGTCAATCCCTCCTGTTTGTTGACAAAAAAGAAACTGACTGTTGATCGAGGCGCAATTGGCTCTCAAATGAGGAAAGTTTTAGACACGGCAGTCGATTGTTTACTTTTTCGGTACATTCAAGCCGGTGATCAGATACTTCGGCACCAAAACAGCCGCGATCAAGGCGCCAATCCAGACAATGATGGTCGCTGCAATGTGGTTTACGAAGCCACCCATGGTGAAACTGCTGACAAGCAATTCCGTGATCCACAAACCGAAGAAGATTACTATCAAAGAAAGGCCACCAAGCAGCTGAGGCGCTTTCTTCTCGGAAACTTTGCGCAGGATCGGCAAGAGCACCATCGACACGACCGTGAAAACGACGGTCACGATCACGATACCAAGGACACTGATCGAGAAACCCGACAAAAGGATATTGGCAAGCATCAAACCAACCGCATTGGCGATCAGATGCGCTGCGGCAGAAAGAACGAATTTGGGCATGAACGCACCTTTCCCTAAGAAATATGTGTTCAGACTAACCAGATTTTTTGCCGTTTCCAGTTTTTAGGACATTCCCGCTTCCGCTTCGATCTGCTTGCGGGACTTGCGCGCGCGCTCGGTTGCGGATTTCAACTGGCCACAGGCCGCCATGATGTCCTCACCACGCGTCTTGCGGATCGGAGAGGCATAGCCTGCTTGATAAATAATGTTGGCAAACGCACGGATGCGGTTGTTCGAGCTGCGCTTGTATGGCGCTCCTGGCCACTCGTTGAAGGGGATCAGGTTGATCTTGGCCGGGATATTGTAGCGTTTTATGTGATCAATCAAACGGTGCGCATCTTCATCGGTGTCGTTCACCCCGTCCAACATGACATATTCAAATGTGATCCGCTCGGAGTTGGACACCTTCGGATAATCCGCCAGCGCCTGCAAAAGCTCGTCGATATCCCAGCGCTTGTTGATTGGCACAAGAACGTCGCGGGTCTCGTTGGTGGTCGCATGAAAAGAAATCGCCAGAAGACAGCCAATTTCTTCCGCAGTCCGAGCGATCTCCGGCACAACTCCGGACGTCGAAAGCGTAATACGACGACGCGACAGGGATATCCCTTCAGGGTCCATTGCAATTTTCATCGCGTCCCGCACGTTGTCAAAATTGTACAAAGGTTCGCCCATGCCCATCAGAACGATGTTGGACAACAGGCGCGTCTCGTCTTTGGGCGCACCTGGAACCGGCCATTCGTTCAGATCGTCGCGAGCCATCATTACCTGACCGATAATTTCCGCCGCTGTTAGGTTACGCACCAGTTTCTGGGTGCCCGTGTGACAGAAGGAACAAGTGAGCGTGCAGCCAACCTGCGACGAAATACACAGCGTACCGCGGTCGTCTTCCGGAATGTAGACCACTTCAACTTCGTGGCCACCAGCAATTCGAACCAGATACTTGCGGGTGCCATCCTCGGAAACTTGTTTTGTGATCACCTCTGGAATGGCAATTTCAAACCTTTCATCCAGCTCGGCGCGATATGCCTTGGACAGGTTCGTCATCTCGTGAAAGTCGCGTACACCCCATTGATAAATCCACTGCCAGATCTGCCCGACCCGCATCTTGGCTTGCTTTTCCTTGGTACCATTTGAGATCAACACTTCGCGCAACTGATCCCTTGTGAGGCCGACAAGATTGATCTTGCCGCCCTCAGGCATTTTGCGAGGAATGGTCATTACGTCCTGCGTGATTGGCGCGCTGGTGGTCATGGTTTCGGACTCATCTGGGAATTCAAGCGGTGCAGATACACCATATAGGGCAATTTGCAAATAATACACGCCGAGACGACGTCAGCTGACAGACCCTGTCAGTTGGGCTGTGCCATTGATCGGACATTAGAAACCAACCAAGGAGAGAAATCATGTCCGTTCTGGAAATCGTGCGTTATCGGGTCAAAGAAGGTGTCACAGCTGAAGCCGCCCTATCCGCGTGGAAAAAGTCGCAACCCTTTGCTTCATCGCAGCCCGGATTTGTGTCACGCAAGCTGGCCCAAACCGAAGAAGGCGTTTTTGCTGATATCGTGGAATGGGAAACCATGGAGGCCGCGCTTGCAGTGATGGAAGAATTCAAAGTCGACAAGCATCCCGAACTCGCGGACCTTGTGGCAGTCTTGGATGACGCTACCATCGAAATTCAACATTTCACTGTAACAGGTCGCGAAAACTGATCCATGCGCCGGACCGATCGCCTCTTTGACCTCATCCAGCTCCTGCGCGACGGGCGGTTGCACCGTGCGTCCGAACTGGCAGAGCACTTGGAAGTGTCGGTCCGCACTATCTATCGCGACATGGACACACTGGTCGCGTCCGGCATCCCGGTAGAGGGTGAGCGCGGGGTCGGATATATCTTGCGCGCCCCTGTTTTCATGCCACCGATGGCATTGACACAGGTGGAGCTCGAAGCTTTGCATCTGGGCGCCGCACTGGTTCGCCAAACAGCCGACTCCGAACTACAGGATGCGGCCAATCGCGTTCTGACCAAAGTAGACCAAGCCATGCCCAATCCGATGTTTGGCGCACTTGACGGTTTCGGAAAAGAAATATTCGCGGCGCCCGATGTCGAAGCCAGCTTTGAACTAATGCCGCTGATCAGAAAAGCGATCCGACAACATCTGGTCCTCGCAATCGACTATCTTTCCCTCGCCAATCTGCGATCAAGCCGCCGCGTTCGGCCTTTGCAAATGGAGTACTGGGGCCGTGCATGGACCATGACGGGATGGTGCGAAACCCGTGAAGACTTCCGAGTGTTCCGCATCGACCGTATCGAAGACTGTCAGGAGACCGGGCACACTTTTGTCGATGAAGCCGGCAAGGACCTCCCAACCTATCTGCAACGCTTCTACGCTGAAAATCCTTCAGGCAACTGATTTTGCATTCAGTGCCAGTTGGGCTTCAAAAGACTTCAGACATTTTCGGGCCGTTTTGCCGGACACAGCCACATCCATCAGATTCGGGAACATCCGCAGCAATTCATCCCGGGCCTCGTTCTGGAACTGATCCAGCGTGACTTCGCCGGGATGAAAGCTTTCGGTCAACAACCCGTCCGACAACACAATCTGATGTTGGTCAAAAAGGAAGTGAAAGTACTCAGGCTGTGGCACATAGCTTACTTGGGAAATCCCGTTCCACCCGATCAGTTGCTTTGCTGGTATCAGAACCTCCCGCGCCTCAAACAGCATTTCGAAACTGGCATCCCGCATCCAAATACGGTGGTTTGGCGAAACATAAAGATCGCGACTTGGCTGCCCCTTTCCCATTGCGCCACGCGGGATCTTGATGGGCGCGGCTTTCTCGAATGAAGCTCCGCGCGCTTCAGTGGTATAACTGCCGATCCAACGCACCGGTGCAAATCCACCGTCGCGAACCATAACATGATCGCCAGGTCGCAGGTTTTCGACGGCCACCTCGCCGCGACGTGTCGCAATTCTTGTTCCTACCAGAAAACATGGGATCGTGCCTTCATTCAGAGCGCCTGCCGTCCAGTTTCCGTCGTTGTCCAACTGTACCGATTGACCTTGGTTGTTGCCCGTGGAACCGATCTGACTCGAAACTTGCCCAGCCGCCGGACCTTCGCTCGCGGTGACCACATTGTCGAACGACACGAAGTCCACAACGACTCCATCGACCACGAGAGCAACCGCGCCATTCTTGTGAACCGGCGCATCCAGCGAGTAGACATCCTGTCCGAACATCGTGCCATCAAACGTACCGATACCGTTGCTTGACCGCACCGTGCCGCTCGGATTGTAAACAATGATCTGGATGCCTGAGACATCCATGCCCGCGTCAACGGCAACCTCAATAAAGTCCTGAGACCCGGGGCCACGATATTTGATCTCAGTAAACTTCGGATCAGGCATGCCTGCACCTCGCACCTGTTGGATGCCGCCGGTTGGTCCGGCGGTCGTCCCCCATGTGGCGATGTGGCTTCGATCAATCCTGGCAGGGATCAGACGGCGCGGATCACGCCGTTCAATTTATTGGCAGCGCTTGCCCGCTTCTTCTACTGCGGCAGTGAACCCCAGAAGAGAGAACGTGTCCTTGGTCTTGGTGCCGCGCGACGACTGGGCTGTCAGCACTGCGGTCTTGCCGCGCTTCATGGCAGCAACAATAGCAGCATCATCGCCGGGTGACGCCGGCCAGCCCCATTCACCGTCAGTGATCAGAACAAACGAGTTGCCGTCAATCTCGACGCCAACATTGGACCCTGAGGCGAACGGGTAACCTCCCGTGAAAGCAACCTGACCGGACACACTTTTCTGGGGCACATAAGCCACCATCAACAGAATGTCGGAACGCTTCACGGCAACGACCTGGCCATTGCGCGTGTTGACGCTTTCAGATGCCGTGCTCACTGCCCAGCATTCCTTTTCGTCACCTTGCTTCTCTTCAAAAACGCTCCACGCGGTCATTGCAGCGACTTGATTTTCGCTGCTTTCCTGCGCCTGCGCACCAAACGACGCCAACGACAGACTCGCCGCCGCAACCATGGCTTTCACAAAACGTGATCCCATTCTCAACAGCCTCCAAGCTGTGACTTACCTCAATTACCTGTCCGCCCCGGCTTGATGCCGTTTCTTGTGGCTGGACATTTTTGTCTCGATAGGATGAGTCTAACCCAAATTCGTCCAAAGGCGAAAGGCCTGTTGGCACAAAATTGCCTGCAAATGTGAGAGATGTGATGACTGATCCGGTTCTGATGACGGAAATCTGGCGCGGAGATATTCTGGAAAGCATGCATCACGGCCATGCCGTGGTCTGCAATGCAGAGGGAGAGATTGTTCACGCGTGGGGCGATCCTGATGCCGTTGTGCTGCCGCGGTCTTCGTCAAAGATGATTCAGGCAATGCCGTTGGTGGAAAGTGGTGCTGCCGATGCTGCCGGACTGAGTGAAATGCATCTTGCGCTTGCCTGCGCAAGCCACAACGCATCGGCCATTCACAACAACATGGTGCGTGAGTGGCTATCTGCGCAGGGTTTTGTCGAAGACGATCTGCGCTGTGGCCCGCAGGAACCGCGTGACATCGCAATCCGCAACGAACTGATCCGCTGCAATGATCCGGTCTGTCGGGTTCACAACAATTGCTCAGGCAAACACTCGGGCTTCCTAACTCTGAACAAACACTTGGGTGGACACGCAGAGTATTGCGAAATCGACCACCCTGTTCAAAAAGCGGTGCAGGCTGCGCATGAGGACCTGACGCAAGAGCCCAGCGCCGGTTACGGGGTCGACGGATGTTCCGCGCCAAACCACGCTTCCACGCTGCAAGGCATGGCTCGAGCGATGGCATTTTTTGCAGCAGCGAGGGAAGGCAATGGGACACGCGAAACCGCCGCGGCCCGACTCCGCATCGCAATGGCAAAGCATCCCGAGTATGTGGCCGGAGAAGGTCGCGCCTGTACCAATCTGATGCGGGCGATGGGTCACACTGTGGCTATCAAAACCGGCGCCGAGGCTTATTTCGTAGCCATGCTGCCTGAACAAAAGCTTGGCGTGGCGCTAAAGATCGTTGATGGCGCCACCCGCGCTTCCGAAAACGCAATTGCCGCAATCCTCGTGAAACTCGGCGCGTTGAATCCGACCCATCCGGAGGCAAAGAAGTATCTCGACGCTCCGATACGGAACTGGGACGGGTTGCAAACCGGCGTGATGAAAGCCGGCAGTGCGCTTCTGTAATTCGGCAGCCCACCCAATGACGGCTCCCCTTTCGGGTATAACCTCCGGGATGGACATGGCTCAGCTTCGCTGAGCCTTTGGGTATTTCTGACCAGAAAGAAGCCTGGGTTACATGTCCATTGCTTCGGCGACCTCAACGGTGCCTTTCCCGCCTTCTAGGATCGGACAGCCTTTGGCAATGGCGCAAGCGGCGTCCATATCCGGCGCATTTACGAGTGTGTAGCCTGATACAGGGTTAGACCCACCGTTCTCGGAAACCCCGTCAACGCTGACGGTTCTGGACAGGCCGGCGGGATTCCCGGGGTCCACCATGTCAGAACCTATCCCCTCCATCCATTTCATCCATGCGGCCATGACCTTTTCGCCTTCTTCCGGCGTCTCGGGGCGACCACCTCCGTGATAAATGAACATAAACTTTGGCATTGGACCCTCCTGAAAACACAAACTGGTTTTGCGAGTGTCCCATGATTCCCGAAATCGGCAAAATCGCAGCTAGAGCACGTCCCACAGCAGTTTCAGGGCCAGCACCATTGATGTCACGACCAACAGCGGACGGATCAGCCTCGCACCCTTGGCCATCGCCATTTTGGCGCCGATGCGGGCTCCTGCAATCTGCGTCACGCCCATCGCGAGACCAACAGCCCAGAGCGGCTCAGCCATCAGAATGAAACCGACAAGCCCACCAACGTTGGACGCGAAATTCAGCAACTTTGTGTGCGCTGTCGCTTTCAAAATGCCGTACCCGCCCAGCGCAACAAAGGCGATCATATAGAAGCTGCCTGCCCCCGGCCCCAACAGCCCGTCATACGCGCCGATCAACGGCACTGCTGTCCACGTAAAGGCCGCGGGTGTCAGACGCGCGGTGCGGTCCAGGTCTCCGGGGTCCTTGCGGAAAGCAAAAAACACCGCAATTCCGATCAGCAGAACCGGCAAAATCAGGCGGATCCACTCGGTCGGCAACACTGAAACGAGCAATGCGCCCGCCAGCGAGGCACACCCCGCAAGAGTTGCTGGCAGCAGCTGCTCCCGCAGATTCACCAGCCCGCTCTTGGCATAGGAATAGGCGGCCGTGCCTGACCCGAACATGCCCTGAATTTTGTTGGTCGCAAGCGCCTGAATGGGTGGCACTCCCGCGATCATCAAAGCCGGCAGGGTGATCAATCCTCCCCCACCCGCAATCGAGTCCACAAATCCCGCGAAAAAACCCGCTGCCAACAGTATCAGCAGCGCCTCGACACCGAATTCCATAGTGCATTAGTCTCCGAGGAATTCGGTCTTGGCGTACCCCTGAATATACAGCAGCGCGGTCAAATCTCCGTGGTTGATGCGGATATCGCATTCCGCTGCTACGGAGGGTTTTGCGTGCAAGGCAACACCCGCACCAGCCAGCCCCAACATGCCAAGATCATTGGCCCCATCTCCGACAGCCATCACATCTTCATGCGTCAGACCTAGCCGCGCTGTTATCTCTTCCAGCGCCTGCACCTTGGCTTCGCGTCCCAGTATCGGACGACCGACATCGCCGGTGAGGACGCCATTATCCACCAGCAACCTGTTTGCACGGTTTTCGTCAAAGTCCAGTTCACCGGCCACTTTGGCGGTGAATGCGGTAAACCCACCCGACACCAATGCTGCATAAGCGCCGTTCGACTTCATCGTCGCCAGAAGTTGCTTACCGCCAGGCATCAGAGTGATGCGCTCCGCAAGGACTTTGACAATGACCGTTTCGCTCAAGCCCTTGAGAAGACTGACTCTCTCGGTCAACGCGCCTTCGAAATCCAGTTCACCGTTCATCGCACGGGCGGTAATGTCCTTGACGCGCGCGCCAACACCAGCCTCATCCGCAAGCTCATCAATGCATTCCTGCTGGATCATGGTGCTGTCCATATCGGCCAGAAGCATCTTTTTGCGGCGCCCCTCGGCAGGCTGGATCACCAGATCAACACCCATGTTCTGCAAGTCGGCCCAGACCTCCCACTGATTGTCCGGCAACACGCTCAGGGAAAACTCCGCCGCTTCGTCGGGAGCAAGCCAAAGTGCGTCTCCACCGCCCCATGCGTTGCGCAAGTTCTCCACCAAAGCAGGATCAACCGACGGACTTGCGGGCGAAGACAGGAGTGTTGCTACAAACATCTGCGGACCTTTTGAGTTTTCTGCATTGCGGCTATGCGCCATAGACCATGCCGGAGCGCTTAACACCAGACCCGGAATGCGTTATCGCTAACACATCGCTTGTCTGGCAAAGGAGCGCGCCCATGAAGATCGGAATCGTCGGCGCAGGACAGGTCGGAGCCTCGGCCGCTTACGCAATCGCACTGTTGGGCACTGTCCGCGAGATCATCTTGATCGACCTCGATCCTGCTATGGCAGCCGCGCAGGCAGAAGACATCAGCCACGCTACGCCATTTGCCTCTGCAACACATGTTCGCAAAGGCGGATATGGTGACCTGGCCAGCGCCAAAGTTGTCATCATCGCCGCGGGCGTCAGCCAGAAACCCGGAGAGACCCGCCTTGACCTCTTGGCCCGGAACGCTGAGGTGTTTCGCGCGGTCACAAGCGAGGTTCTGACACACGCACCCGAGGCTATTTTGCTGATCGCTTCAAACCCGGTGGACATAATGACTGGAGTCACCCAGCGCCTCACAGGCTTGCCTGCGCATCGGGTAATCGGTTCGGGCACCATTCTCGATACGGCCCGCTTTCGTGTTCTGCTTGGACAGCACCTGAACATCGATCCTCGCTCCGTTCACGCCTACGTACTAGGCGAACACGGCGATAGTGAAGTGCTCTCGTGGTCATCCGCAGCCGTGGGCGCGTCGCTATATGCCGATGTGGCGCTGGCAAATGGAAAACCGGTGACAAATGCCGTACGCGAAAAGATCGACGATGGCGTGCGTCGCGCCGCCTATCGAATTATCGAAGGCAAGGGTGCGACCTATTACGGGATAGGCGCAGGCCTCGCCCGACTGGTGGCCGCAATCGGTGGCGATGAAAGGTCGGTGCATTCCGTCTCAATCATGACGCCGGATGTTGAGGGCGTAAAAGACGTTCCGCTCTCACTGCCACGTGTTCTTGGCAAGAACGGAGTGCTGGGCGATGTCATGCCCGAGATAAGCGCAGACGAGCGGCTTGGTTTGAGAGCTTCGGCAGAGTTGCTGAAAGACACACTTGAAGCTGTGAAGGTCTAGTTTCAGGTCACCAGCCCCCTCGGACCGTGCAGTCAAGTTTCCTATAGTGGTCGTTCCCCGTCGCAATTGACTCAGTATCGGTCGCAGATGCGGCATTTTCCCTGTTGTGCAGCCGCGGCAACCCTTCTATGCCCGTCCGTGGGACACCTCTCCCCAACGAGAGGCATTTATCTGGAAGGATAGCATTGATGGCTACTCAGCAACCGGCGACGCGGCCGGCCAACCCGCGTTTTTCTTCTGGCCCTTGCGCCAAACCCCCCACATTTGATGTTTCCAAACTCGCAGACGCCGCTCTGGGTCGCAGCCACCGTGCCGCTATCGGCAAGGATAAGCTGAAATCCGCGATTGAAGGCACCCGCGAAGTTCTGGGCATCCCCGCAGACTACCGCATCGGTATCGTCCCTGCGTCCGACACCGGCGCGGTTGAAATGGCGCTTTGGTCCCTTCTGGGCGCGCGCAAAGTTGAAATGCTCGCATGGGAAAGTTTTGGCGCTGGCTGGGTCACCGACGTGGTGAAACAACTGAAAATCGACGCCGAGGTGAAAACCGCCGAGTATGGCCAGATCGTTGATCTTGCGACCGTCGACACCAAAAACAATGACGTTGTCTTCACATGGAACGGCACCACATCCGGTGTGCGCGTGCCAAGCGCCGACTGGATCGCGGACGACCGCGAGGGTCTGACCATCTGTGATGCCACCTCCGCTGCGTTTGCCATGGACCTGCCTTGGGACAAGCTGGATGTGACCACCTTCTCTTGGCAGAAAGTGCTCGGCGGTGAAGCGGCGCATGGTGTGATCGTTTTGTCCCCAGCCGCCGTTGCGCGTCTGGAAAGCTACACCCCCGCATGGCCACTGCCAAAAATCTTCCGCCTGACGAAAGGCGGCAAGCTTATCGAAGGCATCTTCACCGGCGCGACCATCAACACGCCGTCCATGCTGGCCGTCGAAGACTACCTTTTCGCGCTGGACTGGGCCCGTTCCGAAGGTGGCCTTCAGGGTCTGATCGCCCGCGCAGACGCCAACGCCAAAGCCGTGTTTGATTTCTGCGACGCCAACGACTGGATCGCCAATCTGGCCGAGGATGACACGACACGCTCCAACACCTCTGTGTGCCTGAAGTTCACCGATGACCGCATTCAGGACGGCGCAGCTTTTGCAAAAGCCGTCGCCAAACGTCTTGAAGCCGAAAACATCGCGCTGGACATCGGTGCTTACCGCGATGCCCCAGCCGGTCTGCGCATCTGGTGCGGCGGTACAGTTGAGACCTCCGATCTGGAGGCGATGCTGCCTTGGCTCGCGTGGGCCTTCGAGGCCGAGATCACAGCGCAAGCTTAAGCGACAACTGCCCGGCGAGCCCGCCGGGCGCCCCCTTCCCCATTATGGCCGCTCGAAAACCTGAGGGCCCCCGACAAAAGGACGCTCAACATGGCTCCCAAAGTACTCGTTTCTGACAAACTCAGCGAAACCGCCGTTCAGATCTTCCGTGACCGTGGCATCGACGTCGATTTCATGCCCGATCTTGGCAAGGACAAAGAGAAACTGGCCGAAGTGATTGGCCAATATGACGGTCTGGCGATCCGGTCTGCTACCAAAGTCACCCCCACCATCCTGAATGCCGCAACCAACCTCAAGGTCGTCGGTCGCGCTGGCATTGGCACCGACAACGTGGACAAAGAAGCCGCGTCGAAAAAAGGCGTGATCGTTATGAACACGCCCTTTGGCAACATGATCACCACCGCAGAACATGCGATTGCGATGATGTTCGCCGTGGCCCGCCAAATCCCTGAGGCGAGCGAATCCACCCACGCCGGCAAATGGGAAAAATCCAAGTTTATGGGTGTGGAACTCACCAACAAGACCCTTGGCGTGATTGGTGCCGGCAACATTGGTGGCATCGTGTGTGATCGCGCCCGTGGTCTGAAGATGAAAGTGGTCGCATACGACCCGTTCCTGTCTGCGGAAAAAGCCGACAAAATGGGCGTCGAAAAGGTTGAGTTGGACGAACTTCTTGCCCGCGCCGACTTCATAACCCTGCACGTTCCGTTCACCGACGCGACTGCAAACATCCTCTCCAAGGAAAACCTCCTGAAGACCAAAAAAGGCGTGCGCATCATCAACTGTGCCCGCGGTGGTCTGGTGGACGAGGAAGCGCTCGCCGAGCTGCTGAAATCCGGCCACGTCGCTGGCGCAGCCTTTGACGTGTTCTCTGAGGAGCCAGCCAAGGAAAACGCGCTCTTCAACCTGCCTAATGTGGTCTGCACACCGCACCTTGGCGCGGCAACCACTGAAGCTCAGGAGAACGTGGCGCTTCAGGTGGCTGAGCAGATGTCCAACTATCTGTTGACCGGCGCCGTGGAAAACGCGCTGAACATGCCATCCGTGACCGCCGAAGAAGCTAAGGTTATGGGTCCGTGGATCAAACTGGCCGATCACCTCGGTGCCTTCTCCGGCCAGATGACCGACGAGCCCATCAAAGCAATAAACATCCTCTATGACGGTGTTGTGTCTGACATGAACCTCGCCGCGCTGAACTGCGCCGTGGTGGCCGGTATCATGAAAAAGGCCAACCCGGACGTGAACATGGTTTCCGCCCCCGTGGTGGCCAAAGAGCGTGGCATTCAGATCTCCACCACAAATCAGGACAAATCCGGCACCTTTGATGGCTACATCAAAGTGACCGTGGTGACTGAAGCGCGCGAACGCTCCATCGCGGGCACTGTCTTCTCCGATGGCAAGCCGCGCTTCATTCAGATCAAAGGCATCAACATCGACGCCGAGATCGGTGAAAACATGCTCTACACCACCAACGAGGACGTGCCAGGCATCATCGGTACGCTCGGACAGACCATGGGCGAAAACGGCGTCAACATCGCGAACTTTACTCTTGGTCGTGCTGATGTGGGCGGCGAAGCCATTGCTCTGCTTTATGTGGATGCTCCGGTGCCGACCCCAATAATCGACAAGCTTTGCCAAACCGGCATGTTCCGTCAGGTGAAACCGCTGGCCTTTGATGTAAGCTAATCAGAAACGTCATCTGAAAATCCAGAAACGCCGCCTTCTTCGAGGCGGCGTTTTCTTTGGTCTGTCGATTGGTTGCACTCCTCCAAGTTTGAAGAAACAGTAGTCTCATAGTTCCCAGTTCTTGCGCGAAAGGCCTAAGTCCATGACGCCCACCTATTTGAAAGAAAATCAGGAAGAGCCCCAAGCACCGGCCCGCATTGGCGAGCTCTTTTTCCAGAGTCGCAACGTGATCGTCGCAGGCCAGATCGATGACAAACTCGCGCAGCGTACAGCAACACACCTTCTGGCCTTGGCCGAAGAAAACGATGATCCGATCAACGTGTTCATTTCGTCTCCGGGCGGACACGTAGAGAGCGGCGATATGGTTCACGACATGATACGCTTCATCAAACCAGCGGTGCGCACAATAGGCTCCGGTTGGGTCGCAAGCGCTGGTGCCCTGATTTTCGTTGGCGCCAAACCAGAGAACCGGTTTTGCCTGCCAAATACCCGCTTCTTGTTGCATCAACCGTCTGGCGGCATCGGCGGGCAGGTCACCGACATGCAAATTCAGGCAGAGCAAATTCGGATCATGCGTCAACGCTTCGATCACCTGTTTGCTGAAGCCACAGGACAGACGCCCGAAAAAATCGCAGCCGACACCGCGAGGGATTTCTGGCTGACCGCTCCGGAGGCCATCGACTATGGCCTCGTCGGCAAAATCATCGAGACGGCCGACGAACTGAAATGACCGACCCCATATACGCCATTGGCGATATCCACGGGCAGATAGACCTGCTCGACGACATGCTTGCGCGCATAGAGGCTGACGGCGGACCAAACGCCAAGATCGTTTTTCTTGGAGATTACGTAGACCGTGGCCCAGACAGCCGAGGCGTGATCAATCGCCTGCGCCTTGGTGTGGACAGCGGGCGCAACTGGATTTGCCTGAAAGGCAACCATGACCGCATGTTTGAGTGGTTTATGGAAGACACCCCGCGCCATGATCCGCATCTGCTGGTAAATTTCTTCTGGCTTCACGACCGTCTCGGTGGTGTGCAGACACTCGAAAGCTACGGCGTGTCTGTCTCAATGGACGAACGATTGAGTTCTGTACATGAACGAGCAAAAAAGGCAGTGCCACAAACCCATGTGGATTTTCTCAAAGACCTGACCCTCTTCCACGAACAAGACGATCTTCTCTTTGTCCATGCAGGCATCAAGCCCGGCGTGCCACTGCAAGCGCAAAAGGAACACGATCTTGTGTGGATTCGACAGGGCTTCATCGACGACACAACACGCCATCCATGGCTCGTTGTTCACGGTCATACCGCTCTCGAAAAAGCGACCCACTTTGGCAATCGCATCGATCTCGACGGAGGCGCCGCATTCGGTCGTCCGCTCTGCGCGGCGGTGTTCGAGAATGGTAAAATCTGGCAACTGAAACCTGAAGGCAGAGTGGCTTTGACCCCTGAAAACTGAGTCCGTTGACGACCTTCTATTTCCCTTGCCCTTCGCCAAAGCCGCGCCTATATACCGCGACGGCGCCGGTGTAGCTCAGCTGGTAGAGCACGTCATTCGTAATGATGGGGTCGTAGGTTCGAGTCCTATCACCGGCACCATATTTTCCCGAGACAATGGCCTTTGATCGGTATGCGGATCAAACGCGTGCGCCAAAAAGTTCCAGAACAGACGGGATCGCCTTGGCTTCCTTGGATTTGTTCCCCGGTCGCATTTGAAGCGGCTTTGTAAGCCAGTTGGCCCACACGAGTTTTCGACACTTTTCCTCTGCAACCGCGCGCACACCTGCGGGTGCAATATCGCTATACACTTCCAACGCTTCCGGCAGGTTGTCGCGCACTTCAGGAGAGTGAGCGGACACATTAAACGCCCAAATCACCAAATCTTCGGCATGCCCCCTGACGTTATTGTTGGCCCGATCATAGCGCTCGAAATCTAGCAGCAACTCTTTACCGTTTACCCGACACATGTCCTTAGGGCTCGGGCGGCCGTGGGACAGACCCATTGCATGCAACTCACCCAAAGAACGGGCGCAATCCATCAAAAGGCTTCGTCGCACCTCGGCGTCGTGCACTTGCCTCAACCGATGCCGCAAATCCGGACCACAGTCCGGCAGAACAAAGAAATCCGGCCCCTCTGCGGCAAGTTGCGGCGCCGGGCCACCAGCGGCATTCACGTCATGAAGACCGAGACGCTCGCGTTCAAATGCCTTGCGGGGGTCGCCCTTGATCAACCGAAAACGCAAATTCAGTTTCTCGGGACGTTTTATCCAGAAAACCCCATACTCAGTTTTCACACGCTCGACTCTTGGCGCGTCATCATGCGCACGCGATTCAGCCAGCAGTTTCAATTCTGCTTCGGCGTTCCTAGGAGTCTGCTCAATCATGGCGGCAATGTAGTTGCTTTGACACGCGGTCACAATCATGTCGACACCACATGAAATTGCCCCGGTCTTCCGTCCTTCCCACGCTGCAACAATATTGAAACACAGGCCGAGACAACGTAAGTGCTAGGCATCTCAGACACCGAGGCGCATATGGCGAACTTCCTGTATCAAAACGACCTGCCCGACGGGCTCGACCTTGGCCCGATTGTGGCCATCGACTGTGAGACCATGGGACTCAACCCGCATCGAGACCGACTCTGCGTAATCCAGATGTCCAGTGGAGACGGAAACGCCCATCTCGTGCAGGTATCGCTTGGTCAAACCGAAGCGCCCAACCTGAAACGCATGCTCGAAGACCCCAACATCCTGAAACTGTTCCACTTCGGCCGCTTCGACATTGCAGCACTGTTTCACACATTCGGGGCCGTCACTGCGCCTGTCTACTGCACAAAAATTGCCTCCAAACTGATCCGCACCTACACGGATCGCCACGGGCTAAAGAACCTCCTTCAGGAGCTGCTTGGTGTCGATATTTCCAAGCAGCAACAAATGAGCGACTGGGGTGCCTCAGAGCTGACCGAGGCGCAAATGGACTACGCGGCGTCCGACGTACTCTACTTGCACCGCCTGCGCGAAGAATTGAACAAACGGCTAGATCGCGAGGGCCGCAGTCAAATGGCGCAGGCCTGCTTTGACTTCCTGCCGATGCGCGCGCAACTCGATATCGCGGGATGGCCGGAACAAGATATCTTCGCGCACTGATGACCGATCAGGACAAACATACCTTTCTCGCCACGGCGCGCCGTGTGCTGTCGATTGAAACCGATGCACTGCGTTTGTTGGGCGAGAGCCTCGGGGCCGAAATTGGTGAAGCCGTTGCTCTGCTCCTTTCGGCCAAGGGCCGTGTAATTGTCTCGGGAATGGGCAAATCAGGGCACATCGCCCGTAAGATCGCCGCCACGTTTGCCTCAACCGGAACACCCGCACACTTTGTGCATCCAGCCGAGGCAAGTCACGGCGATCTTGGGATGATGGCGCAGGGCGATGTTGCGCTGGTTCTGTCGAATTCCGGTGAAACGCCAGAACTTGCAGATCTGGTCGCCTACACCCGACGCTTCAACATACCGTTGATCGGGGTTGCCAGCCGCGCGGACAGCACCCTGATAAAACAAAGCGATATCGGTCTTATTCTCCCCAAGGCTGAAGAAGCCTGCGGTACCGGGGTGGTTCCTACCAGCTCCACCACCATGACGCTCGCCCTGGGCGATGCGCTGGCGGTGGCTTTGATGGAGCATCGCCAATTCACACCCGAGAATTTCCGCGAGTTCCACCCAGGCGGCAAGCTCGGCGCACAACTCAGCCGCGTGCGCGATCTGATGCATGCAGGCGATGCTGTACCGCTCATTTCTGAGACAACGCCGATGTCTGACGCGCTGATTGAAATCAGCCAAAAGGGTTTTGGCGTTGTGGGTGTAACCGGATCCTCAGGTAGCCTAACCGGTATCGTCACCGATGGTGACTTGCGCCGCCATATGGCCGGCCTTCTGGATCGCACTGCTGCGGATGTGATGACGCGCGACCCGCAAACCATTGCACCATCGGCACTGGCCGAAGAAGCGGTCGCCATTATGAACGAGCGCAAAATCACCTGTCTGTTTGTGGTTGATCCGAATGGCGAAGGAACGCCGGAAGGTATCCTGCACATTCACGATTGCCTGCGTGCCGGACTCGGCTGACCTAATATGGCCTCCGGCAACACATATTCTCAGGTGGTGGCTTTTCTCAAAGTCGTCCTGCCCCTGATCGCGCTAGGTATTCTGGCGACTCTTTTTCTTGTGCCTCGCGAAGTTGATCTCGAAGCGGCTATTCCCTTCGCCGAGGTAGAACTGGAAAAGCGGCTTAGAGATCAGCAGGTCACCGCCGCGTCATTCTCCACCAAAACGTCCAGCGGACATCTCGTGGCCGTAACCGCATCAACGGCCCACCCTGATTTTGAGGACCCGACCCGCACCGTTGCCACAGATCTGAAAGCCCGCATTGACCTTGCCAACGGACAGACAATCAATGTCGTGTCCGATGATGGTGAAATGGACTCCACATTTAAGGAAGTGGTTCTCACCAATAACGTTCAGTTCGTCACCTCGTCAGGCATCACAATGGACACGCACGAAATGACCATGAGCATCGACGAAGTGCGAGCGGAAAGCAGCGGCGAGGTGGTGGCCTACACCCAGTTCGGCCGTCTGAACGCCGGACGAATGGCTGTCCGACCTGCTGGAAACGATGATGATATCTATTTGTTTTTCACAAATGGTGTGCGACTGATATACACGCCGCAAAAAACCACAGGGGACCAATAGATATGCTGCGAGCACTGCTCTTTCTGGCCATCACAATATTTCCGGCAATGGCGGCCGCTCAAGGTCTCACGGTTGGTTTTGGCGAGATGGAGCAAGACAGCTCCCTGCCTGTCGAAGTCACCTCTGACAGCCTGTCCGTGAACCAAAACGACGGTAGCGCCGTGTTCATCGGCAACGTGGTCGTCATCCAGGGTGAGATGCGCATGACCGCCGACAAGGTGAACGTCTATTATCTCGAGGATCAGTCGGCGATCGAAAAGATGATCGCCGTTGGAGACGTGCTGCTTGTGCGCGGTCCAGATGCGGCGGAAGGAAACCGGGCGATCTACAGCCCGGAGGCCGGTACTGTGAAAATGTACGGGGACGTTCTCGTGGTGCAGGAAACCACGACCATCGCATCCGATCGCATGACAGTTCACCTCAACAATAACACCGCCGAAATGCACGGTCGCGTCAAAACCATTCTCAGGAACCAGTAGGCATGGCGAAACCTGATCTTGCTGTAACCGAAGGCCAATCCGGCTTGAAAGTTGAAAGCCTGCGCAAGGCTTATCGCAAGCGCGTTGTGATCCGTGATTTCTCAATGGTTCTGAACCGCGGCGAAGTCGTTGCGCTTCTTGGCCCAAATGGCAGCGGTAAGACCACCACCTTTTATGCGGTTGCAGGCCTGCTGCAGCCCGAGGGTGGACGTGTCTCCATCGACGGTCTCGACGTGACCACTTTGCCTATGTACCGCCGCGCGAAACTTGGCATCGGTTATCTTCCTCAGGAGATGTCGATCTTCCGCGGTCTCTCGGTTGAAGACAACATCACGGCGATTCTCGATATCACACAGAAGGATCGTCACAAACGCCGCGAACGACTTGAAGAATTGCTGTCGGAGTTCTCTATAGAGCATCTGCGTCGTGCGCCGGCACTGGCCCTTTCTGGCGGCGAACGTCGCCGTGTGGAAATCGCCCGCTGTCTGGCGGCGGAACCCAAATATCTCCTTTTGGATGAACCCTTTGCCGGTGTTGACCCCATCTCTGTGGACGACATCCGCCATCTGGTCGCCGATCTCAAAAAGCGCGGTATCGGGGTTCTGATCACCGACCACAATGTACGTGAAACCTTGGAAATCGTTGATCGCGCCTACATTCTGCATGACGGCAAGGTGCTGATGAACGGCACACCGGCAGAAGTCGTGGAAAACGAAAACGTCCGGCGCGTCTATCTCGGTGATAACTTTAAAATTTCCTGAGCTGGTCCCGTCAATCCGGCGGCATATTTTCGCGAAAATTGATCGGCATCATTGACTCTGAGCGGCCGGAATACTCAAATGTAGTCATGACAGTTCAGCCACCCTTTGCTGTGTTTCTGGCGACCCTTGATAAAAGGGCGACCCGCACACAGGGGTGCAAACCGTCACATTCCAGCATTCGGACCTGAAGCAATTCACGGGGCAATTTGGCCCGTGGTCCGACATGTCATCGAAAAGGAGACAGGATGCGCTATCAAATTACCGGAAAACAAATCGACGTCGGCGAGGCCCTGCAGACCCATGTAAAGACCGAGTTGAATGATATCCTCGACAAATATGCGGGACGACCTACTGACGCGAATGTTGTTTTTTCCAAAAGCGCCCACGAATACGTTTGCGAAGCCACTGTCCACCTGTCCACGGGGCTGACTGCTCAGGCCAAAGCACATGCCACTGAAATTTATGCCGCATTCGATCAATGTGGCGCGAAAATGGACAAACAACTGCGCAGATATAAGCGCAGGCTGAAGGACCACCACAAGGAACGTCAGGACCCGGTTGAACTTTTGGGCGCATCCTCGTATATCCTCGCGCCTGAAACCGAAGAACATGAGGCCGAGCCCGAAACACTGCAGCCAGTAATCGTCGCCGAGATGGAGACTAAGATCCCCTCTCTGAGCGTCGGCGAAGCCGTGATGCAGATGGAACTTGCCGGAGCGCCTGTGCTGGTCTTCAAAAACGAAAGCAAAGGTGGATTGAACGTGGTCTATCGCCGTGATGACGGCAATATAGGCTGGGTTGATCCTCAGACATAAAGCGATTGGGGGCATCTCCCCGGTCCGGAGTTACAGGCAAGATGGACCTTTCAACGATCCTCAAGCCAGAGGCGGTCAAAGTTGTTACGGCCGCCTCAAGCAGGAAGCGTTTGCTTCAGGAATTCGGCGACCTCGGGGCGTCCGCCTATGGCTTGTCCGCGTCTCGCGTCGTGGAAGCTTTGCAAGACCGGGAAAACCTCGGCCCCACCGGTGTTGGCAAGGGGGTTGCCCTTCCGCATGCCCGTCTCAAGGACATCGACAGTGTCCTCGGTGCGTTCATCCTTTTGGAAAAGCCCGTAGATTTCAACGCAGTAGACCGACAGCCGGTCGACATCGCATTCGCGCTCTTTGCGCCCGAGGACGCAGGAGTGGAACACTTGAAAGCGCTTGCGCGTGTATCGCGCAGCCTACGCGACGCAGCCATTTGCGCCAAGTTGCGCGCCAACCAGGATGCCAGCACCCTGTTCGCGATCCTGACTGAAGACGACAAGGTTCAGGCGGCGTAAACGCACGCCAACCGATGCCTAACGGTCCGCTCGTCGCGCCGCTAACGCCAGGCTTCAAACCCGAAAATCAGATAGTCCCGCTGGTAGATGTCTCGGACACGGGCTTCGATTTCCTCATCGTAGATCGCATCCAGCGGCACCGGTGTGTCCGGTGCAGCAGCATCAGGATCAGGCACGGAAGACCGTCCCACCTGCATGGCGAGCGCTGGCAAATAGCTGGCCATCTCTTCTTCACGGATGATCATGTCCGGTAACGCCATGTCCCCGAATCCCTGCACAGCACCAGACTGAGTCGCCCAATGCGCATCCTGCCTAATACTGGTCTGACCAAGGAGATTCGCTTTCACAAAATCCAGAAACGCCAGAAACGCCTCCCGGTGAGCCGAAACATCGTAGTCCGACCCGGGCCCGTCCTTCGGGATCGGCAGCTTGTAGACCTTGCGCAGCGTATTCCGGATCTTGGTATAGCTCCCCTCGCCGGTTTTCAGAATGCGGTCGCAAAAAGCAGCGTGAACTCGCGGCACGGGATGACGCACCACGGTAAAGGTTCTGTGGCCCTTGTTGCCGCGCTTCCATTTCCGAAGTGATTTCTGATTGAAATCCGTCAAAAGCCCCGAGGTTGGCACCTCATCCAGCCCGGCAAGCCATGAGGCAACCTCGGCCTCCGGTCCGGACCGCACAGGCATGTAAAGCAACGGCACAACAGCCCCTGCAAGATAACTTGGAACCACCGCGCCACGACGCGGCTCAAAATTCGGCGTTCGGTTCAGATTAAATCGATCAAGTTCCGCCAAAGCCAAGGACACATCGGCGAAATTTGAGACTTTTTCCGACAGCGCGCTCGGGTTCTGTCGCTTCAAAGACGTGTCGAGCGCAGGAAGGCTTTCTTCCACACCGAGATACCGCGCGAGACCATTCATCACGGCCACATCCTGAAGATCTTCGTACGCCACATAAAACGCCGTCTGGCCACTCGTCTGAAGTGCCTTCATCAGCGTGACTTGAAAATCCTGCAATTCTTCCACGTGACGTTTGAACTCGACCCCGTCAAACCGCACTTTACTGTCGCGTCGGCGGCGCACATCAGTCAGCTTCCACTGACCAGTTGCTTGTGCAATTTTCCAACTCACGTAGCTGTCCAGAGGGTTGCGCGTCAGAACAATCTTGGCACAACGCTGGTCGTTGAGAATTGTCTCAAGTATGCGCGGATCATGATCGTGGAAGTAGCGGAACCCAGACATCAGGCCAGCTTCGTCTTTGATCGCCCGTAGTAGAACCATCGGATCAGCGGTGCGCTGCTCAAGCGTCACGCCAAGAACATCATCTCGGTTGGGATAACCAATAAAATGTGGATTGAACGCCTCACCATGGCAGCTCAATCCCTCAAACGCATTGATATTGGTTTCCAGAAAATTGGACCCGGTGCGCATCTCTGCGAACACCACAAAATAATCGAACTTGGACATGGGTCTTTACTGCACCAGATAGGGTTTTCGGGGCGGCTTCTTTTGCCCCGTTTCAGGCTGCTCAACAGGGAAATCACCCATCAGGTACGGGTGCATCCCCTGGTTTTTCAGGTTTTGCAGGAATTGGCCAAATCCACTCAGGTCCGTCATTCGCGGCGCTTCCGACAGCCGCCTCGCGCGATCCATACCGATCTCGTCAATAATGGTCTGCAACGGCTCCATTGGCGCTTCGATGAATTCGGCCATTGTCCATATCCGCACACGCGCCTTGGCATAGGGAGAGCGCAATGCATAAAGCTGGTCATTCTCCAGTTTCTGCAAACGAGCGGCTTCGGCACGAATGTCTGTAAAGTTCAGGTTTGACTTGAACAACGGAACGGCCCAGGCACCGGAAATCACGCTGACCTGCGCATTGGGATCTTTGGCAATAAACCAGATAGGCGTGCCTTCATCCCTTGGGCCGACCTGAAAACACTGACGTTCCCCGCGTGTGTTCCAGATCAGGTTCGACAGAAACGCAATCGAGTTGTAATCCCGCAGCTTCGGTGAACTGCTCAGTGCGCCGTTTATCACCCGCTGCCGACCGGAAAATTCGGCCCGTTCCGGTGCAAAAATGTGTCCGTGAACCTGCGTACCGGTTGCGCGCGCAAGCCACGTCTCGAAGTCTTCGAACAACTCGGCAAAACCGTGAAACACAGAATAGCGCCCGAAGGTCATGCCGTTTTCCCAACCCTCGTTGGGATAGCGGCTCTGCATATAAAGGCCGGTCCGACCTTTTGTTCGACGTTCCACAGCTTTGGCAAAAATTCTGTCAATCTTTGCCGGATTCGGCTCGCTCATCTTGATCGCGCCTTCAGGATCTCGAAGAAAACCGTTGTACAGCTTGCCCGCCTTGGGCCAGATTTTTCGCGCGACGAAACAATCAGACCGCCGCAGAAGCTGTAGGTGGTCATCATAGAAAATATGCGGCTTACCCTGAAAGTCGAACTTGGACAGCGTCAGAGATCGGCTTTCAATCTTGGTCGAATAAAGGCGCGCCAGCGTCTGGAAATAGCTTTCGTCGGGAATCCAGACTCGGCTGAAATACTTGTCGAAGGTATCACGTTCGGGGTCTTCAAGGATGGCGGACAACGTCTGTCGGGTCAGACACCACCATTGGCTTCCCATATGGGGCACGATCCCGTGCGGGATACGTCGCTTGATGCGCAGGAAACGTTGAATATCGACCCACTTATCGAACAGGTACCGATTACGCTTCCACGAAAACGGGAAATGTAGCGTGAACCGCTCCGCATCAAGTCCACCCACAGTCCACGGCACATCCGCTGTTGTTGCGCTTTCGATAAAGTCGGTGCGAGGACGCGATTTCAGGTAGTCCTTTAATTCCTCTACCGGACGCAAAGGCAGACACGACCCAGAAGTCAGATAGATGTGTCGTACCTCGGGAAATTCTTCCAACATCATTTCCGATGCTGATTGCGACGCCGCTACAAGACCCCACGCACCCCACTCGCACTTGTGGCGTTTGCAGAATTTCACATCCGCCAGATCGCCAAGGGATTTGACGAACTTTTTATATGCTTTGGGCTTAACCGAAGCATCCACGTGTATCACCACCGGACACCCGTATTTGTTCCAGTGACGCGCCACTTGCTCGGCACGACCGAACGCGGTGTGTACCAGCATCAAAATCCCGACGCTCATGCCCAGTTTCCTTTGGACATAAGCCCCAGAATCTCAAGTTGGCGCCAGTTGATGTATTTCTCACTCCACTTGCACCAAAGTTCGGGATTATCGCGCAATCGCTCGGCGTAGGCCTTGTACTCAACACTCGCGGAATAATGCTGATTACGCAGCAGCTCTTCTTCGGCTTTGGCCGTGAACGTGTCGAGGAACTTTGCATGTAGCAAAAGTCCGGATGCTTTCTCCCCGCCCCATTCATCGTAAACCTGGTTAAGTCCACGCGGCAGTAGCATGTGCGTGGAACTCACGTAGGCATACCGGCGGTTCCACTTAACAAGCGGAATCTTGTTCAATGCAGGAGCAAGTTCGGGCGTATCAGGAAAAAAGACCCGAGAACGCGGCCCACCCTGAATCCACAGGTTTCCATACGCTGAATTCTTGGACATCGTATAGTTGCCCGCATCAAACCAGCAGGCGATATCCAGCGGATCTTGTCCTTCGCGATAAGGCTGTTCTGTGATTGGACCACGCGGATACATATCCAGCAACATCGCCGAAAACGACTTGATCGAAGAAGCATCCAGCCAATCTGTCAGCGCCTTGATCGGACGGGTATCGCAGAACGGATAGATAAAAAATTCATCCGGATCGACAACCAGACACCAATGGTTATGCGCATAGCGAAGCTGCAACCAGTTCAGCCAGTCCACGCCAAAACGAGATTTCTTGTAACTGTTCCGGGTATGCCAAACCGAAACATCCGGTTGCTCGGACAGATACTCCAGCGATCCATCGTCGCTGTCATTGTCCACGATCAGGAAATGATCGACACCTTTGTCCCGATAGTACTCAAGGAAGAATGGAAGGCGGATTTGCTCGTTGCGCTGCGTGGAAAACAGCAGCAAATCGTTGCGCTTGATCTGCCCTGTGCGATTGACAATCGACCGCAGCTCACGCCGCTTGCGGATCGCGCGCGCCAACCGATACCGGCGTCTGACCCGAAGGCGATATGATTGCCAAACACCCAACCCGTCTACACTTCCTTTTTGCCGTCGCCCAACACGCGCTCAAATGGGCTATCACGTGACCCTTAAGACGGTGTTGAAATGCGCCTCCCAGCTGGGGGCTTCAAAACGCGTCTTGGGCCGACCATCAGCACCCCGTGCAAGTTGGTCAGCCTCAGCCAGTTTCCGTATTGCCTGAATCCATGAATAACTGTCTGTAACGTTTGCGTAAATGGGATATTCACCGAGAACTTCCCGCATGACGGGCAATTCGTTGCACACCACCGGAACCCCTGCCGCTGCTGCCTCCACCGGCGGCAAACCGAATCCCTCTGCGCAACTCGGAAAAAGTAGCCCTGCCGCCCCCGCAACGAGGTTACCCAGAGCCGCGTCGTCAAGCCGATTGAATTCGTGCACGCAGACGCCCATCAACGGGCTACTGTCCAATCGCGCAAACAAATCCTCACTCTTCCAACCACGACGCCCGGCGATCACAAGATGCGGCAAAGTCTCGGGCGGTTGCTCGCTCGCCATCTCCTCCCAAAGATCCAAAAGCACGTTGTAATTCTTACGCGGCGAGATCGTTCCTACAGAAACAAAGTAGGGAGACGGCACAAGTTTCGGTTCATTGTCCACGATTTGGAACAAATCACCTTCGATCCCAAGGTGAGCCGCCACTACCGGAGGCATCGCACCGGCCTTTGTCATGTGACGGGTGATGTCCTGTTTAGACACCTCCGAATTTGTCAGGATCACATCAGCGTAAATGCGCGTGCGTTCGAACATGCTTTTGAATTCGGTCTCGGGCCGCACCACCTCGAGTTCCGCGAAATCCAGCGGAATGGTGTCATGCAGGAAAATAGCAACTTTACCGTCCGGTACACCTTTGACCGCTTTGAGCACCCTCTCGGGAAAATTGGCATGGTCCACATTGATATAAACCGTCCCGGCTGGCAGATGCTTGCGCAACATGCGCCCCAAAAATGACGGCGAACATCGCGCAATGCACATTCGGCGTAAGTCTGCCTCTGTTTCGCGCCGGGAGTTGTCTGCATCGCGCGTTAGACGCGAAATCCAGTCACTGTCGCCCCACGGCTCGCGGCCCTCCAATCGCGCAAGGACCTTCCTCATTCCTTCCTTATTTACAAGGACATAACCTAGTTTTGTCCGCGCCAGTCCAAAGGCCGGTCGGGAGTCATCGACAACACCGCGCAAATACGCCAGGCACACGCGATCCACGCCTGTCGGCGGGCGCCCCTTGAGCGCGCAAACCCGCGTCAGCTCGAATAATCTTGCCGAAGGATCAGCGGTCGTAATGACCGATTTGGTGCCATCGCCATGCATCGGCAATCATGATGTCCATTTTGGAACGTGTCGGGGCCCAGCCTAGCTCTTTCTCGGCACGTGTCGACCCGGAAACCAGCTTTGTACAGTCACCTGCCCGGCGCGGTCCTTCAGTCACCGGAACCGCCATATTCGTGACGGCCCGCGACTGGTCTACAACCTCGCGCACAGAGAAGCCTGTCCCAGACCCGAGATTGAAAACGCGGCTTGCCTTGCCGTCCAAAAGCCACCGCAATCCAAGCACATGCGCGTCCACCAGATCGCAGACATGCACGTAGTCTCGGATGCACGTGCCATCCGGAGTATCGTAGTCAGTACCGTGAATGGTCAAAGCGGCGCGTTTGCCCGCGATGGCATCCAGCATCAACGGGACGAGGTGAGTTTCCGGCTGATGAAACTCGCCTACCTCTGCATCGGGGTCAGCGCCCGCAACATTGAAATATCGGAAAATGACACTGCTCATTTCATGCGCACCTTCAAAATCGCGCAGAAGGTCCTCAATGGCGCGCTTGGAACTCGCGTATGCATTGATCGGGTGCTGTTCGACAGTTTCGTCCAGCAGAACGTTGTCATGATCGCCATATGTCGCGCAGGTCGAACTGAAAACGACGTTCAAGCACCCCGCTGCCACTGCAGCCTCGAACAGAACAAGAGAGCCACCAACGTTGTTGTGCCAATAAAGCCCAGGCTTGGACATGCTCTCACCAACCTGGCTCAACGCAGCAAAATGCATAACAGCGACTGGCGCGTATTTTGCAAAAACCTGATCCAGCCGCGCACGGTCATGAAGTTCGCCCTGCTCAAAGGGACCGAACTTTACCGCGTCATTCCAACCCGTGGACAGGTTATCGTATGTGATCGGCGTAAACCCTGCTTCGCGCAGCGCCTTACAGGCATGCGAGCCGATATAGCCGGCTCCACCGGTCACCAGAACATTGCTCACAACAAAACCTCCTAGCCGCTTTTGGCTTCAGGCTTATTGTGCCGCCTTGCGGGCTGCAAGCATCTCTTCAAGATAAATTTCAAGCTCATCGCGCAGATCATCGCGCGCCAAAGCAAAGGCAACCGTGGCTTGGAGGAACCCTGCCTTGGAGCCGCAATCATAGCGCTGCCCCTTGAAACGGAAACCGAACACATTGCGTTCGTTTTCGATTTCCTTGGCAATCGCATCGGTCAGCTGGATTTCTCCGCCAGCGCCGCTTTGCTGCCGATTCAGGTTACGCAAAACGTCCGGAGTCAGGATGTAACGACCGATAACTGCAAGATTGGAGGGTGCTTCGTTGGCGTCCGGCTTTTCTACCATCCCTTTAACCGAGACCAACGCGCCCATGTCTTCTTTGACGTCTAGCACACCGTAGGAAGACGCCTTTTCCGGTGGCACCTCCATAGCGGCGACCATGCTGCCGCCGGTCTCGCTATAGGCATCTACCATCTGCTTCAAACAGCCGGGATCGCCGGCAATGACGTCGTCAGGCAAGATAACCGCAAACGGCTCGTTCGCGATCAGGCGCTGCGCACAGGCTACAGCGTGACCAAGACCCAACGCTTTGTGTTGACGGATATACGCGATGGCACCGCTTTCCATGTTGGTCGCCTTGAGTGTTTCCAACAAATCGTCTTTGCCTTTCTTGCGCAGTTGCTGTTCCAGCTGCGGCGCATGATCGAAGTAATCTTCCAGAGCGCCTTTGCCGCGAGATGTAACGAAGATGAATTCCTTGATTCCCGCTTCACGCGCTTCATCGATCGCATATTGGATCAAAGGTCGATCAACCAGTGTCATGATCTCTTTGGGAACCGATTTCGTTGCAGGCAGGAATCGGGTGCCAAGCCCTGCCACAGGGAAAATCGCCTTGGTCACTTTTTTGCGCATAGATCACTCACTCTATTCAGTCTTCCGGACCTTTCTGATCCGCGGGTACCGTTACACTCTGTATTTCGACAACAAGTTTATACAGGGGAAAACCTTTGCAAATTGTGCACTGACGTTCCCAGGTTTCCTGGCGGGCCTTCCTACTCGAAGATATTATTCAAAGCAAAGAGGGATCCAGCAAGCGCGATCACGGCTTGTGCCGGTTTCACAGCGGATTCGGACGCCATCACAATGTCATTCGGCTGTATCCGAAAATTCCTTGCACCAAACACACCATCAGCCTTGGTGATGTCGAACAGGAAAACGACGTGACTCGACGGTGGCCCCGACCGGTCAGCGCGCACAGCGTCAGGCCGATACTGGCGTAAAATCAGTATGCCCTGCGGGTTGGCACGGGTATCGATCAGACCGCCAACAATGGACAGGGCTTCCATCGCCGAGATGTATTCTTTGTGAAAAAACACCTGCCGTTCTTCTTGTGTGGCGCCAACCGCAAGGAAGAACCGTTCTTCTTCTTCAACGAGAATCTGGTCTCCACCACGCACAATCACGTTTTTGGCGGGATCCTTGTAAAGCGTGTCCACGGGTATTTCGTAGGCTTTGCCGTCACGCATCAGACGCACCAACGGGTTTTCAACAGACTCGTTTACACCGCCGCCCTGAGCAATAAGCGACAGGATGGACACGTTCCGATCCATAAGTGGGTAGGTGCCCGGTGCTCCAACACCAGTTACCAGATCTGCCGAATTGCGCCGGCCGGATTTGACCTCGATTTGCACCTGAGCAGATGGCGCGATTGGCGTCAGCCGTTCCTGAATGACTTCCCGTGCTTGCTGAGGTGTCAGCCCTTTGACTTGAATATTGTCAACGTAAGGGACGAATACGGTGCCGTCCAAGGCGACCTCTTCAGGCCGCAAAGGGGCGCTGCGCTGTTCTGGGCCCAGCAAAAGCGAATTATCCTGATTGTCCCAAATCGTAAGCGTAATCAAATCACCTGGTAGGATCGCACGAGACGCAGGTCCTGGCTGTCTCGAAAACCAGTGATAGTGACCATGCCATCCGGCTGCTGGCCAACGCTCAATCTCTTTCACCGAGGCGCGTGTTACCTCCTCGATCTTGATATCTTCAGGCGTTGCATCCCCGGTAATTTCATAAGCAACCGGACCGCCGCGCGGCAAAGTACAACCACCGAGCAATGAAAGCCCGACAAACGCCGCTGCAACTAAACGCAAAGCTGACATCTTCATTGCCCCGTTGATCTGAACGTCTTCGCACGTTTTGGACGAAGTAAATGACAGTTTCGCGGTATCTTGGCTATCTCAATGAGGCCGGAACCCAGAGAAAAGTGCGTCACTTGTTGCATTAAGGTCAAATACCTACGTCCGGATCATCAAAGCACGTTCACATTACACACAACCGCCTTCCGAGCGAGCACAAACAATCGAACTGACAAAAAACACTGCCGAAAGTGCACAACATTTGGCGTGGTAACCGGATTTGGTGCTAAGGTCGTCCTTGGAAAGTGCGTTGTTTTTGTTTGATTACCTATTTCGTTCAGCCTAAGCCCTGTCATCCGCTGCGCGTCCCAGTTGAGAAGTAAATGCTGTACAACCTGCTAACCACTTTGAATCGCTCGCAAAAAGGCTGGATCCTCTTTTCGGTGGATCTGGTACTGGTCTTTGTTGCGGCCTTCATCAGCTTGGCTTTGGTCAAAAGCACAGAGCCTTTCAACGTCCGAATCTCGGAACTGGCGACCTATATTGTGATTCTTTTGCCATTGGCCGGCGCAGCGTTGAACTTTTTTGGACTCCATCAGGTCAAACTTAACGCCTACGGAATGGACGACATCGGTCACACATTGATCGTTGCCGGTATGATGATCTTTGTCGCCGAAGCACTCAGCAAAATAGGCGGTGTCTTTCCGCACGTTCCGTTTGCGACCTTTCTGAATCTGGGCTTTTCATTTGCCGTCCTGTCCGTCGGCAGCCGCGTTGTCATTCGCAAAATTGTGCAACGGGTCTATTTCAGCAGACAGGGCCGCAAGCTGGTGTTGATCTACGGGGCTGGTCAAACAGGACAGCAACTTGCCGCAGCCTTGCAAACCGATGACGAGTTCGAGGTCGCCTGTTTTGTCGACGACAACCCAAACCTCCACAAACTGACTGTTCACGGTTTGCGCGTTCACTCTCCGAACAACGTGGCCATGCTCGTGGAGCGCATCGGCATAGATCGTGTAATCCTTGCCATGCCTTCCGCCGATCAAGCTGTACGCCAGCGTCTGGCCAAGAAACTCAGCGGCCTGGGTTGCGAAGTGCTTTCCCTTCCGTCTTTCGCGGACATGGTCCTGCATGGAGAAAAAATCAAACATGCAGCGCCAGCCAAAATGCGCACTCTGCTTGGCCGGGATGCTTTGGAGGCGGAACTACCCGCCAAAGAGTCCACCTATCTCGGACAGAATATTTTGGTAACAGGCGCAGGCGGTTCAATCGGGTCCGAACTCTGCCGGCAATTGATCCGACTTGAACCCGCTCAGATCGTACTGATCGACCATTCCGAACATGCGCTCTATAATATCAAGCGAGAACTGGACGGCTTGGGATTGGCCCCGAAATTGACGGCCATCCTTGGTTCGGTCGAACGGGCGGAGATGATCCGCGAAATTCTCGAAATACACACCATAGACGTTGTTTTCCACGCCGCAGCGTACAAGCATGTGAACATCGTCGAAGGAAACGCCTTCGAAGGTGTACGCAACAACGTATTCGGAACGCGCATCGTCGCCGAAGAAGCCCGCCGAGCGTGCGTCGGACGTTTCATTCTTGTGTCCACCGATAAGGCCGTGCGCCCTGAATCCGTTATGGGATGCACAAAGCGATTTGCCGAACTTGTCATTCAGGATCTGGCAACGCGGTCTCAGTACACCAAGTTCTCCATGGTGCGCTTCGGGAACGTTTTGGGCTCGTCCGGTTCGGTAATCCCGCTCTTTCAGGATCAGATCCGCGGCGGCGGCCCCGTCACTGTGACCCATCCCGAAGTCACCCGTTACTTCATGACCATCAACGAGGCTGTTCGGCTTGTCTTGCTTGCTGGTGGTTTCTCCCGGGGCGGCGATGTGTTCGTCCTCGACATGGGTAAACCGGTGAAAATTCTTGAAGTCGCCCGCAAAATGATCCTGGCTGCAGGCTACACACCGCGCGACAAGAAAAACCCCAACGGCGATATTCCGATTGTGATCACTGGTCTCAAGCCCGGTGAAAAAATCCATGAAGAGTTGCTCATCGGTTCGGACATGCTCACGACACCGCATCCGAAAATTCTGCGAGCGCAGGAAAAATACCTGTCAGAACTGGAAATTGCCGGTGCCCTGCAGGATTTGCGGCGCGCTGTGGATCAGCGGGATGCCGATCTTCTGCGCAACACCATGAATCGCTGGATGGAATCCGGTGACGCCTCTGACGGTCCTGATCTGACAGTTGTCGGCGAAGGCTGATCAGACGTCGTAGTACTCCCGATACCACGCGACAAACTTTGCGACACCGACTTCGACAGGCGTTTGAGGTATGTTGCCCGTCAACTGCTCCAGCAAACCCGCGTCTGCCCACGTTGCAGGAACGTCGCCAGCTTGCATCGGCATGAAGTTCTTGTCGGCGTCCCGTCCAAGCGCCAACTCGATGGCTTTGATGTAATCCATCAACTGGACCGGCTGCCCGTTGCCAATGTTGCAGACCCGCCAAGGCGCAACTGCACTCAGACTGTCGTTTTCATAGACGGTTTCGCGGGCATCCGGCATCGCAGGTACGGCTTCAACCAGATTCACAATTCCCCGCACCAGGTCGTCGATAAAGGTGAAGTCACGCTTCATGTCGCCGTGGTTGTAAACGTCGATCGCCTTGCCTTCCAAAATAGCCTTGGTGAACTTGAACAACGCCATGTCGGGCCGCCCCCAAGGTCCATAAACGGTAAAGAAACGGAACATGGTGATCGGCAAGTGATAGAGATGCGCATAGGAATGCGCCATCGCTTCATTCGCCTTCTTGGTTGCCGCATAAAACGACATTTGGCTATCGGCCTTATGAGTCTCCGCATAAGGCATTTCCGTGTTCGCACCGTACACTGAGCTCGTTGACGCCATCAGCATATGCGCGGGCGGAAAGGCCCTTGCCGCTTCCAAAAGGTCAAATGTCCCGATCAGATTTGCCTCGACATAGGACCGCGGCTCATCAATCGAATAGCGCACCCCGGCCTGAGCCGCCAAATGGATCACCGCGTCGGGGCGGTATTCCTCGAAAATTGACGTAAGCTTGCCCGGCTCCTCCAGCCGGGCATTGATGGCTGCGAAACCTCCGTTTTGCAGCAGCATCGCATGTCGACGCTCTTTAAGGGAAACGTCGTAGTAATCCGTCATCGCATCCAGACCGATCACGCGCCAGCCATCCGCCAACAGCTGCTTGGACGTATGATAGCCGATGAATCCCGCAGACCCGGTCACAAGTGCCGTACGTTGTTCTTGCGTCATGCTTTGCCCTCTCTGGCCGAAGTCTCGCTTTCATCCAACAAGAGTCGCTGTCGGGCAACCCTTTGTTGTTCCTGCCGCAACCGTTTGCGAAATCCGGTAATCCGAAAAAGCCTTTGCGCACGGTCCGATCGGCCAAACAATCCGCCGACCTGCTCCCAGTATCCTTCGGAATGAAACGTCACGCGATGAAACAATCCGGTGCGCGAAAAAACAAATACTGACGGTATTCTGCCTGCGCGGGAGCTTGCGAGTGCCTCGCGCCGGATTGCAGCCCTGCGCCACTGACGTCCAGCTATGATTTCGGCGCCAGCGACCTGCCTTTCAAAAGCGCGAAACCCGTCCGAAGCTCTGGGAATGCGTTCCAGAACGGTGATTTTCCGCTCCAGCCCCTCTGCATATCCTTTGCGTAACCCGCGCATCAGACGCGCCACATCCCCGGGCATCAGCTCGCCTTTGATCATATAATCCACCAACCGCTTGCGTTGCCCGCGTTGATACGCGCTCCAAACGTCGGCACGATCTGCCTCGCGGCAGTGTTTGCGCAGAAACACCGCCATACTTGCGCCGTTCTGGGCAAGATCTCGAGGTGCCCGTCGAGCGGTCCTCCGCGCACTTTCGAAAAATCCGTGGTGAACTTCCGCCAAGGGTACAATTGCTGTGGCCGCGCCTTGATCTGCAAGCCGCATGTTCACGTCAGTCTCATCCAAATAGAATTCAAATGCCGGATCAAAACCGCCCATTTCGGCAATCACGTCCCGGCGAAAGGCCATATTCGTCCCTTCGGTCTTGATCGCGCGCCCCTTGGCGGGCGTCATCACCACCGGCTTGTCGCCTGAAATCGCAATGTCATCGTATTCTGCCGCGCTGTTGACCGATCGCGCCCGCCACTGAAAGGTGATGCCATTGCGTCCGCGTACATACCCGCCTGCTGCGGCGACTTCCGCCTCGGAAAACGGCGCCGTCAGATGCCACAACCAGCCCGTCTCCGGCACCGCATCATCATCGATAAAGGCAACGATTTCTCCCGCCGCAGCAGCGATACCCTGATTGCGCGCTGTGGAAATGTTGTCCTCGTCAAAAGACACCAATTTGATCTGGTGCCCGAATTCCAGAAACCCCACCGCGTCCACGCCATCATCATCGGTGACAACGATGATTTCGAACTCGGGATAGGCTTGCTGGGACACTGCCGTCAGCGTGCGCCGCAAAGATCGGGGTCGACCCTTACTAACCACGACCACGCTGACCGGCGGTTGCGTCATGCGACGCCCATCTCGGCCATCATCGCTTCGATCCGCGGAACATCTTCGGGATTGTTCAACTCCCAGAACTGACGCCCGCGAGCTTCAACTTCGACACAAAGAACCTGCCGGCCGTGCTCCATAAACCGCAGCTGTTCCAAGCCTTCCAGTTTCTCAAGAGGGCCGGCGGACCAGCGCGGGTATGCGCCCAGCGCAGAGGGTCGATAGGCATAGACTCCGACGTGGTGGAACACCGGTGTGCCGTCGTCATCCGCGTAAGTGTCAGAGGTGAACGGGATCACTTCCTTTGAGAAGTAAAGCGCGTGACGATCCGTAGTGAAGACCGCTGTTGTTCCGCCGACGCGCCCCGCACGACGGTCTTCCAGAAAACCGTTCAATGCGCGCCCGTCGCATTGCAATACCGGCGTCGCCACCTCTGCCATACTGTCTTCGCGAAGGCCTTTGACAAGATCTTCCACAAACCAGGCAGGTGTCAGTGGCGCGTCGCCCTGCAAATTCACGACAATGTCGTAGCCCCCGCCCAGCGCATCAAAGGCTTCTGCACAGCGCTCAGTTCCGTTCGCACAATCCTCCGAAGTCATTACGACCTCTGCGCCGAACCCTTCAGCGGCCTCCTTGATCCGAATGTCATCCGTGGCAACGACGACGCGGTCCACGCCCTCAACCGCACAGGCTGCATCCCAGCTGCGCCGTATCAGGCTGCGCGCCTGTCCGGTCGCGCCACGCAGTTCCGCCAAAGGCTTTCCGGGATAGCGGGTCGAGGCATAGCGGGCCGGGATGACAATCAGAACAGACATCAGGCACTCTTCAATGCCACATCGGGTGCATAGGCGATAAAGAACGGATTGGCGAAATCTTCCTTGCCGTAGGTCAGCGGAGTGTGATCGTCAAAGCGCACGACCTGTCCTCCGGCACCGAGCAGAACCGCGTGACCGGCGGCTGTGTCCCATTCCATCGTACGACCCACACGTGGATAGATATCCGCTTCGCCAGTTGCCACCAGACAGAATTTCAGCGAGCTGCCCGCCGACTTACTGTCTTTGACGTTGTACTTATTGATGTAGTCGTCGGTGGCCTGATCCCGATGCGATTTGGACGCCACGACCATCAGTGCGCTGTTGTCCGAGTTCGCAACGTTGATCGCGCGGGTTTCGCCTACGGTTTCCAGATCAAAGGCACCAACCTCTTCGACGGATTGTCCGTCCGCCTGGGTAAAGAACATACGTTCCTTGGCCGGTGCGTAGACCACACCGCGCTGCGGCACCCCGTTCTCCACATAGGCAATGTTCACGGTGAAATCCCCGCGGCGATGGATGAATTCTTTGGTACCATCCAGCGGGTCAACAATCAGGAAGGTGTCGCCCTTCGCGGCATGGCTCTCTGCCTGCTCCTCCGTCACCAGCATCACGTCCGGAAATGCTGCACGAAGACCTGCAGAAATAATGGCATCCGCTGCCTCGTCGGCCGCCGTAACTGGGCTGTCATCTGACTTCACCTTCACGTCGAAATCGTCGGAATTGTAGATCTCCATGATCTTGGCACCCGCCTCGATCGCAAGTTTACGGATAACGGGAATCAGCACATCGTAATTCAAAAGATCTCTCCTACGCGGCATTTGTTGAACTGCTACACGGCGCCCCTTATGATACCAGCGTAACAGAACGGCAAGAATTCCCTGCGATAACAGCAGAAACCCCGCAAACGGCACAGGCATGTTTCAGCAAACCGCACATAAAACGACGCTTTCGTCCGCGCTGAATATATTCGAGCTGATTTATCACTCGATCGTGCGAAACGTGCGCAAGTCACACGGCAACGCGGTTTTGTCGATCATCATGAACATGCTGCAGGCGATCATCTTCGTACTCGCGTTTTACGTAATGTTCTCTGTCCTCGGGCTACGCAGCGCAGCCTTGCGCGGCGATTTCCTGATTTACCTCATGTCCGGTGTGTTTCTGTTTTTGACGCACACCAAAACGCTGGGCGCGGTGGTGGGTTCAGAAGGACCCTCATCGCCCATGATGAAACACGCGCCGATGAACACGATCATCTCGATCATGTCCGCAGCCCTCGGCACGCTCTATATTCAGGTGCTGTCGCTCTTCGCGATCCTGTTCGTGTATCATGTGGCGTTCACGCCAATATCCATCGACAAGCCAATCCCGACATTTGGTATGTTGCTCTTGGGATGGTTTACCGGTCTTGCCATTGGCACGGTGTTTCTCGCGTTGAAGCCATGGTTCCCCACCTTCGTCAGCATCGCTTCAACAGTCTATGCGCGTGCCAACATGATCGCTTCCGGCAAAATGTTTGTGGCAAACACACTTCCCAGCTTCATGCTCGCGATGTTTGACTGGAACCCGCTTTTTCATTGCATCGACCAGTCCCGCGGTTTCGCCTTCATAAACTACTTTCCGCGCAACTCTTCGGTGATGTATCCGCTCATGGTTGGTATCGTCCTGCTGATGATTGGTCTGATGGGCGAATTCTATACACGCCGTCACGCCTCCCTTTCCTGGAATGCAAAACGATGATCCGTCTGGTCGCCATCTTCCTGTTGTTGCCCGGCCTACTTTGGGCCAATGACCTTCCAGCGCTCTATGATGTGACAGGCGTTGCCAAGGATGACGTTCTGAACGTGCGGTCAGAACCGGCTGCATCTGGTGAATTGCTCGGTTCTCTTTCCCCGGATGCCACATCCATCGAAGTCGTTGACCTCAACGAAGCCGCAACATGGGGCCGCATAAACCTTGGTGAAACGTCCGGCTGGGTTTCAATGCGCTATTTGCAGGCGCAAGAGCCAAACCCGGACTATGCGCTCGCAAAACGCCTGTTCTGCTACGGCAACGAACCGTTCTGGAACGCTATGTTTGTGCAAGGCGAACTGGTGCGCTTCTCTTCTCCTGAAGGGGAGTATGAAACCCCCGGCGCTGGGCTTATGGTTTCCGGGCGCGGTGTGACCGGGCTCTGGGCAATGGGATACGGAGATTCCGTCGCTACTTTCCGACGCGAAGCCTGTTCCGATGGCATGTCAGACAGACAGTTCGGCCTGTCTGTCGCACTCTACAAACTGCATTCGGGTGAAATTTCACTGCTCTCCGGCTGCTGCGCAATTGCCGGCTATTGAAGCCAAACCAAGCTACGCCTCAACCACACGTAACGTGATGTTGATTCGCCCCCCATCGGGAAGCAGTCGGGAAGAACCGAACCTGATCTTGTCTACTCCGTGATAAGCCAGCCGCGCCGCGCCGCCCATCACCACCACATCACCGGACTGCAACCACACCGACTCGGTGCTGCCACCACGCTCCACGTTCCCCATGCGGAACAAGCCCTCGTCTCCGAGGCTCACCGAAAGAACCGGCCAGTCGAAATCGCCCTCGTCATTGTCTTGATGCAGTCCCATGCGCGCGCCTTCCCCATAATAATTGATGAGACAGCAATCCGGCGCCCGTTCGAGTCCGGTAACGGACGTCCACAATGCGAGAATCCGTGACGGGATCGGCGGCCACTCCATGCCGTCAGGATGTCTTGGTTCGTAGCGATACCCGCGGCGATCAGAAATCCAGCCCAGCCGTCCGGCGCTGGTCATTTTCACGCTCATGGGCTTCCCCCAGCGGGTCACTGGCGAGCGCATCGGAGCCGCCCGAGCAACATCTCTCAAGTCTGAAACCAATTCCGCCTGCGCTTGCGAGTCCAAAAGGCCTTTGTGTACTTCGAAGCCCCGAATTTTTAACGGACTGTTCATCTTCGCCTGTGCTCTCCGCGCAATTGCCAAAACAAATGTCATGATTCCTGCAGAATCGCCCCTTGCTGGCGCTTGCAGGGCTTATTTCGTCGCCCTATATACGCTCCGAAGCGCTTTTCCGATCTCTCGGGAAGGCAAACTGGATCAGGCCACGGATGCCAAAACGGGTCCGGGCACCATACATCGCCTTAAGTAGAAGGGATATAGAATGAGCAAAGTGATCGGTATCGACCTCGGTACAACCAACTCTTGTGTGGCCATCATGGATGGCTCCCAGCCGAAAGTCATTGAAAACGCAGAAGGTGCACGCACCACGCCTTCCATCGTGGCTTTCACAGATGACGAGCGCCTCGTAGGCCAGCCGGCAAAACGCCAGGCCGTCACCAACCCTGAAAACACCGTCTTTGGCGTAAAGCGACTGATTGGCCGTCGGTTTGACGACGCGGATCTGGCCAAAGATTTGAAAAACATGCCGTTCTCCGTGATCAACGGCGGCAACGGCGACGCATGGGTCGAAGCCAAGGGCGAAAAATACTCCCCTTCGCAGATCTCCGCGTTCATCCTCGGCAAGATGAAGGAAACCGCTGAGTCCTATCTCGGAGAAGATGTGACCCAAGCGGTCATCACCGTGCCAGCATACTTCAACGACGCCCAGCGTCAGGCAACCAAAGACGCCGGTAAAATTGCTGGTCTCGAAGTCCTGCGCATCATCAACGAGCCGACCGCAGCCGCACTGGCCTATGGTCTGGACAAAGAAGAAACCCAAACCATCGCGGTCTATGACCTCGGCGGCGGTACGTTCGATGTGACCATCCTCGAAATCGACGATGGCCTGTTCGAAGTAAAATCCACCAACGGTGACACGTTCCTCGGCGGTGAAGACTTCGACATGCGCATCGTGAACTACCTCGCGGATGAGTTCAAAAAAGAGCACAACGTCGATCTGACCAAAGACAAGATGGCACTGCAGCGTCTGAAAGAAGCGGCAGAGAAAGCCAAGATCGAGCTGTCTTCCTCTTCCCAGACCGAAATCAACCAGCCGTTCATCTCCATGGACCCGTCCTCCGGCACCCCGCTGCACATGGTCATCAAACTGACCCGTGCCAAGCTTGAGTCGCTGGTCGGAGACTTGATCAAAGCTTCGCTGAAGCCCTGTCAGGCCGCTCTGAAAGACGCTGGTCTGTCAGCAAACGAGATCGACGAAGTTGTTCTGGTCGGTGGTATGACCCGCATGCCGCGCGTCATCGAGGAAGTGACCAAGTTCTTCGGCAAAGAGCCCCACAAGGGTGTGAACCCGGACGAAGTGGTTGCCATGGGCGCCGCCATTCAGGCCGGCGTTCTGCAAGGCGACGTCAAAGACGTGGTTCTGCTGGACGTAACTCCGCTGTCTCTGGGTATTGAAACCCTCGGCGGTGTCTTCACCCGCCTGATCGACCGCAACACCACGATCCCGACCAAAAAATCGCAGATCTTCTCGACTGCCGAAGACAACCAGAACGCCGTGACCATCCGCGTGTTCCAGGGTGAGCGCGAAATGGCCGCCGACAACAAGATCCTCGGCCAGTTCAACCTCGAAGACATCCCGCCCGCACCGCGCGGCATGCCACAGATCGAAGTGACCTTCGACATCGACGCCAACGGCATCGTGTCTGTCGGCGCTGCTGACAAAGGCACCGGCAAAGAGCAGAAGATCACCATCCAGGCATCTGGTGGCCTCTCCGACGAGGACATCGATAAAATGGTCAAGGACGCGGAAGAGAACGCCGAGGCCGATAAAGAGCGCCGCGAGCTGATCGAAGCGAAAAACCAGGCGGAAAGCCTCATCCACTCGACCGAGAAGTCTGTGGAAGAGCACTCCGACAAGGTCGACCCGACCACCGTCGAAGCCATCGAGCTGGCAATCGCCGCACTCAAGGACGATCTGGAAAAAGAGGACGCCTCTGCCGAGAAAATCAAATCCGGCATCCAGAACGTGACCGAGTCCGCGATGAAACTTGGCGAAGCCATCTACAAGGCCAGCCAGGAAGAAGGCGACGCAGAGCCGGACGCCGCTGACATGGGTCCGGGCGACGACGACATCGTCGATGCCGACTTCGAAGACCTGAACGACGACAAGCGCTGATAGTGCGCGTCCGGATGTAACAAAAGGGCCGGTCCGGTCACCGGATCGGCCTTTTGCATTCGGGCCAAAGGAGTAACCCATGGCAAAACGTGACTTCTATGAGGTGCTTGGCGTCGCCAAAGGGGCTTCGGCAGACGAAATAAAGAAGGCCTACCGTAAAAAGGCCAAAGAGCTGCACCCTGACCGCAACAAGGATAATCCCGAGGCGGAAGGTCAGTTCAAAGAGGCCAATGAGGCCTACGAAGTTCTGAAAGACGCTGAAAAGAAAGCGGCCTATGACCGCTATGGCCACGCCGCATTTGAAGGCGGCATGGGCGGAGGTCCACGCGGCGGCCACCCTGGTCAGGGTGATTTCGCCTCTGCTTTCTCTGACGTGTTCGACGACCTGTTCGGCGACTTTATGGGCGGAGGTCAACGCGGTGGCGGACGTCGTGCCACCCGCGGTGCCGACCTGCGCTATAATCTGCGTGTCACGCTCGAAGAAGCCTTCGGCGGGATGCAAAAGACCATCAACGTACCGGCTTCGGTCCAATGCGACAGCTGCAGCGGCTCCGGTGCTGAAGGCGGGTCCGAACCGACCACCTGTCCCACATGTTCCGGTATGGGCAAGGTGCGTGCGCAACAGGGTCTTTTCGCCGTCGAACGCACATGCCCGACCTGTTCCGGTCTCGGTCAGATCATCCAGAACCCCTGCAAATCCTGTGGAGGCCAGGGCCGCGTCGAGAAAGACCGCGCCCTGTCAGTCAACATTCCTGCAGGCGTCGAAACCGGCACCCGCATTCGGCTTGCTGGCGAAGGCGAAGCCGGCATGCGTGGCGGACCTTCCGGTGACCTCTACATCTTTATCGAGGTCACCCCGCATAAGATCTTCGAACGCGAGGGCGTGAACCTCTATTGCCGCGTCCCGGTCTCCATGGCCAGCGCAGCTTTGGGTGGCGACATCGAAGTGCCAACCATAGACGGCGGCCGCTCGCGCGTGAAAATCCCGTCCGGATCGCAGTCCGGCCGTCAGATGCGCCTGCGCGGCAAGGGCATGCCCGCCCTGCGCGGCGGCGGCTCCGGTGATATGATGATCGAACTGGCGGTAGAAACTCCGGTGAACCTCACAAGCCGTCAAAAAGAACTCCTGCGTGAATTCGAAGACCTGAGCGAAGAGAACAACCCCGAAAGCTCCAGCTTCTTCAGTTCGGTGAAGAGCTTCTGGGACTCGATGAAGGGGTAAAAGCCTTCAATAGCAAGCGACAAAAATTCAAAAGCCTCGGTGCAATGCGCCGGGGCTTTTCTTTTAGCAGGAGTAGCTGAAAATCTGGGTGTCCTCTGTCACAATCTCCAAACGCGACACGGAGCATTTCCGTTTCCCATTTGCAAAATACTGACGCGCGATTTCCGGATATCGGTTGCCGCTTGATGCATTTCTCGGGTCATTTTTTACTCTTACAAGAACTCTGCCGCTTTCGCTGTCCTCAGCCACATCCGCCAAATAACCACCGAAGGAAACACCCGCCACTGGTCCAACAAAACTCCGATCCACCGCAAATCCCTGCGACGCAAACGTCCGACACTCTGTCTCGGTCACGCAATATCTGACCGGCTTCGGCGAGGCTTTGCACGTATACCGGAACTCATAGGTGGTTTCGGTGATAAGCGTCCCTGATCCGACGTCGCAGGACCTGCCTGTCGAGGTGAAGTGTTTTCTCAATGCTATTTTGAGACGATTCTCAACGCTGCCTGAATGAGTACGAGTTGTGCTAAACTGTTCCCCTTGAAGCCCCGCTCGTCTCGCAAGGACACGATCCGATCCTTGCTTTTCAAACACCGCCCAGCGCATTCCGTTTACTTCGACGATACTCGGCTCCACACCTGCATACCGCGGGTCAGGCGCTTGGGTCGTAGTGGTCATGCAAGATGTGAGAAGAATTCCGGCCAGAATAAAGAGTAAATTTTTGAAAGGCATTAAATAGTCGTCTTTTGGTTGTTTGGGGCAAAAGACCTTAGAAATAAAATTTTAACAAGTCGAAAAATCCGGGCCCAAAAATTCTCTAATGGACCCGGTAAGTTTTATTTCACAATTGGCGCCATAAGGAACATGGCTTTCAAACCTTGCCCCGGTTCAATACCGGGAATTGCGGCTTCCATTGTTTCGCGCACCACCCCGCTGGCAAAAAGGTCGGACAGAATGCCATCCACCATCAGGCGAAAATCGGTGTCACCACGGGCCATCGCCAGTCCCTGCTTCTCAACCGTGAAAATCTCACGTGCCAGCTTCAGGCTGTCGCGCTTGGGGCTCGACATCCATAGGCCCACAAGGATCGACTGATCCGCAAAATAGGCCCCGATGTCTCCGCTTTCCATGGCGACAATGGCGCTCTCGTGGTCGGCAAACCGGACAAGTTCAAATTCCTGCCCCGTCGTGTCCAGCAATTCTCGCATGCGTGCCTCGGTGGTCGTTCCGCGCCGAACACCCACTTTTGAATTTTCGAGCGCGCGCAAATCTTCTTCCGCTCCCGCGGGCAGAAGCACAGAAGTTCCATCCACGTAGATCGGAATCGAAAAATCGACCTCGGCGCGACGCTCCAGTGTGATCGTAGCAGCGCCACACAAGAGATCGATGTCACCGTTGGCGACTTTGTCGAACCGATCAGTCGCGTCGACGTTCACAAACTGCACATCAAGGCTTTCTGCCTCGAGCGCTTTGACGATCCCATGCGCAACATGCACGCACAATTGGGGCGCGTATCCACTGGGATGACCATCGGTTGTTTCAAACGAAATCGGTGGCGCGTCGCGACGATACCCCAGACGCAATTCGTTCCGTTCGACGATGCGCTCAATAGTTTGGGCAAGGCCGCTGCCGGTGGTCGCTGTAAGTGTCGTCGCAGCCAAAACAGCCGCCAAAAAAATGCGCATCAAAGTCTCCATCATCCCGCCGCAAATCCCATGCGACCCTATTGAAGCATTCCATTGAACCCCTGCCGTCACAACTTAAAATGACACTGACGTTTTGCAGACGTAATACCGACGTTTTGCAGACACACCGGATCCCGCTCATCACAGCATCCGTTAACCTTTGATTTACCATGCCAACGCAAGCTGATGTGATGTCAGACCAGCGTCGTTTCTCCGAAAAGACCTTGCCGCTCTTTGAGGCGGACGAAGCTCCTGTCGCCCCACTGACACCCGGAAAACTGCCTTCTTACATCAGCGACCATCGCAAACGCCTTCGGGAGCGATTTTTGAGCGGAGGAGCAGACGCGCTCCCTGACTATGAAATGCTGGAGCTCGTCCTTTTTCGTGCAATTCCGCGTCAGGATGTAAAGCCACTTGCGCATAAGCTGCTGAAAAAATTCGGAGATTTTAACTCAGTGCTGTCCGCGCCGGTTGCCCGCCTGGAAGAGGTCAAAGGAGTGGGTACCGCCATCGTGACCGAACTCAAGATCGTCGAAGCTGCGGCTCATCGTCTTGCCCGATCCCGCGTTTTGCAGCGCCACGTGCTGTCTGGCTGGGACGCGTTGGTCGACTACTGTCACACCACAATGGCACACAGAGACACAGAGCAATTCCGCGTTCTTTTCCTCGATACCAAAAACACCCTGATCGCTGATGAAGCACAGGCTCAAGGCACGGTAAATCACGTGCCCGTCTATCCTCGAGAGGTCGCCAAACGCGCACTTGAGCTTAACGCCAGCGCGTTGATTTTAGTGCATAATCACCCATCCGGGGATCCGACGCCATCAGACAGCGACATCACTATGACGCAACAAATCAATACAGCAGCACACGTGCTCGGAATCACTTTGCACGATCATCTGATCATCGGGAAATCACGCGAACTCAGCTTCCGGTCCGAGGGCTATCTCTGAAATCAGTCGACCCAGATTTCCACGCGACGGTTCACCTGCCGCCCCCATGACGTGTCATCACAGGCCATCGGCATTGCTTCCCCAAAGGCGACCACCTCAAGATCCAACCGATCCGGATTGGCTGTCTCTGCCGCTTTAAGGACTGCGTCCCTCACAGTTTCAGCCCGTTTCAAAGCAATATTCCGGTTGATTCTCGCTGGCCCTTCCCCATCAGAAAATCCAACAAAATAAAGCTTTCGGGCATCATATCGACCACCTTCGATCGCCCGAGCCAACTGGTGTACGTTGGATCGTGACTGTGCATCCAGACGCGACGAACCCGTTTGAAAACGAAACGACGTCGTCAGCCGCTTTTTACCCAAAAGCGTCGCCATCATCTCCTGTGTGTCTTCAAAAGTCAGATCGTCGCCCACAACCGAAATTGCATTCGCCAGTCGATCACCTTGTAAATTGACAGCGATTTCTTCCGAGGTCTGATCAACGAAACCCGCCCGCCGAATTACAACCTGAGCTGATGGCCCTCGGGTATAGGCAAGAAAATCACGCGCCAGTTTTGGCAATCGACGAGCTGGGAAATAAAGGAACATCGGCGCATTGAGCGGGTAGTCCTCGGTCTTGATGTTGCGGCGTGACGCCTGAAGCGAAAACCCGCAAGCGCCAGACAGGGTCAGTACCTTGGTAGCGTTTGTGTCGGAAAAGCTCGTGATTCCAATGGCGAACGGATCGCGAGAGACCGCAGACAAGAGTGTGTCGGTTTTTGCGTGGCGAATAATTTCCGAGGAAAATTTGAGACCGGCTTGCGCCATCAACTGGTCTTCTACCGCTTGGGAAAACCCTGAACTGGCCTTGGTTAGATGGACCGAAATCGGTGCATCTGGCCCACCCAGCTCTGTCCAATTCCGGACATCGCCGGAAAACACTCTGGCCAATTCAGCCAATGACAAAGTGGAAATCGGATTTCCGGGAGCAACAATGGGTACCATGCCATCAAGCGCAAGGACACGGCTTCGATTGGTATCACTCATGTCGCCAAGACCTGCCTCATACCCCATCGCAGCCTCGCGTGACCGAATTTCACGCAGCGACATTGCAATATCAGCCTCGTCCGCGAGCAATTCTGCGAAGCCTTCGTCCGCACTGCTGGCATGAAATCGAAACTTTGCGCGCAGATCGCCAGTGTCCTGTTGCGTTAGATGGTACTCAAATCGATTTTCTCCGGCATCCTTTCGTGAAATTCCGTAGCCATTTCTAAGCGCGAAAGCTTCAAGCAGCGCCGGCATGAGAACCTCGGCCATACTCTCCGATCCAGAAATCGAAATATCAGCCACATAGTTGATAAGGTTAGGGCATCCGGGGCCCTCGCACGTCACACCGGAACCGTCGACTGTCAGCTCACCATAGATGGATTCCACCCTGTAGAACTCTCCATCAAAGCCAAGCAGCGTACCCACAATCTCAACAGCACCATCGTGCGACTTTAGTGTCACATCTTGCGCCCTTACCGCGCTGGTACCGGAAAATAAACAAAGTGCGGCGCAAATCGCCGCACAGAATTTCAACATCTGGATGTCCTGACCGCCATTTATTTTTGGGCGATTGTCAGGTCTTCCACGAGGTTTTTCAACACCAGAAATTGTCCGGCCGCTTCACATCCGGGAATGTCCATAGCCATTTCGCGGCTGGCAACCGTTTCGCCGTCTTTGATTCGCTCTGTCTGTACGGAGATGCTTTTGCCGCAGTTTGCTTCAGTAATCTCAGCCTCAACGCTTAGAGAAATCAGCCCGCTTCGCTGCGCCGTCACCGAAGGGAAAGTATAAACCTCCGCCCTGGCTGCATCCGGCAAACGTACATCCCCTAATTCGGTGAGAAAACCGCCCATTCCGCCAACAAGTACGGATATGTCTCGAGCGCTCCCACGCCAAACGTGGCCATCATCTCCGTAGGACGCACCGAATTCTCGAGCGTGGAGTTCCACCCCGCTGTTTCCTGTCCAACGAATAACGGTGCGTTCATAAAACACCAAACTATCCACTTCCAAAGTGACACTCGCAGCCTGCCCGTTGGCAAAACGCGCAGAGAACGTCGCCTCTACCGCCAACGCTGGCACTGAGCGAGTGACGACCCCCTCCTCGCCAACAAGTTCGGAAAAAACCAATGAGCCGTGCTCGATAGTTACACGTTCACCACTTAAGCAGGGGGCTTTGAGAGAAAGCAGAACCATCGCGCCAGCGCCTGCTTCCGCCCGCAACTCGATTTCACAGTTCCCTTCCGGCGCAGCGCTTTGCTCTGAAATCAGTCCCTTTGGAAGAGAGTCCGTAGTCGCAACAACTGTTGGCGCACCTGGTAAAACAATTTCTGTACTGTAGTCTTTCGGCATTGGTGGCAAAGGCAAGCGTGCAGCTTCCTCTTCAACCGGAAGAGCTCCCGTACCCAAACTTGCCGGAACAACCAGAGAAGGCGCCGGTTTCAAAGAGCCCTGAGGAACCACCATAGCCTGACTGGCCTCAGTACGCTCCATCACGAAACCAATAAAGATTGCGATGGTCGCGGTCGCACACGCCATTGAATAGCGGCGATAGACGTTTCTCATATTGCGCATGGCAGCCTCTGGAACTTCAAACAGGAAGTCCAAGGTCACAAACAAAAAGGGCACCCATAAGGCACCCTTTTGATTTAAGTCTGTCGCAAATTGGTCAGGCCAAGCGGCCGTGACAGTGTTTGAACTTCTTGCCGGAACCACAAGGACATTTGTCATTTCGGCCCGGATTCCCCCAAGTGGTCGGGTCGTTCTCGTCAAAACCCTGTAGCGCGTTTTCGGGGTTTGGTTGTGGCTCATCTTCTTGCGGAGCTGGCGTGGCGTCTTGAAGCGCGGGTTGCTGGCGCGCCGCCATCTGTTGGGCCAATTCACGCTGCTCTTCTTCCGAGATCGGACGGATTCGGGACAACGTCGTGGTCACGTCTTCCCGCAAGTTATCGAGCATCCCCTCAAACAACTGGAAAGACTCGTTTTTGTACTCGTTCAACGGATCGCGTTGCGCATATCCACGGAAGCCAACGACGGAACGCAGGTGCTCCAAAGTCAAAAGATGTTCGCGCCATTTGGTATCGATCGTTTGCAGCAGAATTTGCTTTTCGATCATTCTCATGGCCTCGGGACCAAAGCTGACAGCTTTTGAAGCCATCATCTCGTCCGCGGCTTTTTCCAGACGTTCTCGGATTTCATCATCGTCTACGCCTTCTTCGTCTGCCCATTCGATTACCGGCACATCAATGCCCAGTTTTTCAATTGCTGCGGCATACAATCCCTCAGTATCCCACTGATCAGCGTACGTCTTGGGAGGCATGTACTGGTCTACAAGATCCGCGATCACATCGTGACGCATATCCTGTGCCACTTCAGAAAGATCCTCGGCTTCCATTATTTCGCGGCGCTGGCCAAAAATAACCTTACGCTGATCGTTCATAACATCGTCGAACTTCAGAAGCTGTTTCCGAATGTCAAAGTTGCGGCCTTCAACTTTTGCCTGCGCGCGTTCCAGTGACTTATTGACCCAAGGGTGAACAATCGCCTCGCCTTCATCCATACCAAGGGTAGACAGGACTTTTTCGAGTCGATCCGACCCGAAGATACGCATCAAATCGTCTTCTAGGCTCAGGAAAAACGAAGATCGGCCAGGGTCGCCCTGGCGGCCAGAACGGCCACGCAACTGGTTGTCAATTCGTCGACTTTCATGCCGTTCGGTTGCAAGAACGAACAATCCGCCAGCGTCTTTTACGGCCTTCTCATCCGCTTCGTGCGCGGTTTCGATGTCAGCACGGATTTTTTCATGGTCCCCGTCCGGGGTAGCTGCGATTGCTTCCAGTACTTTGAACTCAACGTTGCCGCCCAGTTTAATGTCGGTACCACGGCCAGCCATGTTCGTAGCAATGGTGACCGCGCCCAGTTTACCTGCGTCAGCAACAATCTGCGCCTCTTGCTCGTGTTGCCGCGCGTTTAGGACATTATGCTTGATACCGGCATCATTCAGCAAAACTGACAACATCTCCGACTTTTCGATGGAAGTGGTGCCAACGAGGATAGGCTGCCCTTTTTCGTGAGCTTCCTTGATCGTCTTTACAATAGCATCGTTCTTTTCGCGCACAGTGCGATAGACGGCATCGTCATCGTCAACTCGAGCGACTGGGCGGTTGGTGGGAACTTCCACCACACCCAAACCATAAATTTCAGCAAATTCTTCGGCCTCAGTCGCGGCAGTGCCGGTCATTCCGCCAAGTTTGTTATACAGCCGGAAGTAGTTCTGGAACGTAACCTGCGCCAAAGTGACGTTTTCCGGTTGGATATCACAGCCTTCTTTAGCCTCGATGGCCTGGTGCAAACCGTCAGACAAACGGCGGCCAGCCATCATACGACCGGTGAATTCGTCAATCAGTACAATCTGGTTGTCGCGAACGATGTAGTCTTTGTCCTTGGTGAAAAGCTTGTGAGCACGCAGACCTTGGTTGATATGGTGCACAATTGTCGTGCTTTCCGGATCATATAGACTTTGACCTTCCGGCAGAAGACCACGGGCCTGAAGGTGTTCCTCCAGGAATTCGTTGCCTTCATCCGAAAAAGTCACATTTCGTGTTTTTTCATCCAGTTCGTAGTGGTCTTCCTGTACGTCCGGAATGAGTTTATCGATCGCCACATAAAGCTCGGTGCGGTCCTGAGCGGGGCCCGAAATGATCAAAGGAGTCCGCGCTTCGTCGATCAGGATAGAGTCCACCTCGTCAACAATTGCAAAGTTGTGCTCTCGCTGACTCATTTCCGACAACTCGGACTTCATATTGTCACGAAGGTAATCAAAGCCGAGTTCGTTATTTGTCGCATAGGTGACATCGCAGGCATATGCCGCACGTTTTTCGTCTTCTGGCTGTTGCGGATACACGACGCCAGTTGTCATTCCGAGAGCACCAAAAACGTTACTCATCCATTCTGCGTCACGCTTGGCGAGATAGTCGTTCACTGTAACTACATGAACGCCTTTACCGGTCAGCGCATTCAGATAAGCTGGAAAGGTCGCAACCAGAGTTTTACCTTCGCCCGTCTTCATTTCAGAGATGTTGCCTTGGTGCAGGAAAATACCGCCCATCAATTGTACATCAAATGCACGCAGCCCCAGCGCCCGCTTTGCTGCTTCCCGGCAATTGGCAAATGCCTCAGGCAGCAACTTGTCCAGTGGTTCACCACCTTTGGCGCGTTCAGATAACTCTTGAGTCTTGGCCTTGATATCTTCGTCAGAGAACTTTTCGAACTCAGGCTCCAGTGCATTGACCTGATCAACGAGAGGACGCGTCGCCTTGATCTTTCGGTCGTTCGGAGTTCCGAAAACCTTTCGGGCGATTTTTCCAAATCCGAGCATGCTTGTCGTGTCCTTCATTGACGCATTCGTGCGAGGCTATTTCTTGCTGTCCTGCCGTGGTCCCCATACAAGGGTGCAAACAGGCGTATGCCTCAGCCTCAAAGCGATGTAAGGGGCGTGTCATACAGTGTCAACGCCGCCGACCCATGCGGCCCCAGCCAAGGACAAAACGATGTCAAAAACCCTCAAATTCCTGCGCGCTGGCGCTGTCGCGCTGATGATAGCCACTCCCGCACTTGCGGAAGACACAGCAACTGCGGAAACCGTGCTGGCAACTGTGAACGGCACGGATATCACACTGGGTCAAATGATTGCGGTCCGCGAAGCGTTGCCAGAGCAATACAAGGATTTGCCCGACAACGTTCTATTCGACAGCATACTCGAACAACTGATTCAACAGACCGCCTTGGCCGCCACGATGGGCGAAGAGATGCCCAAAAAAGTCGAACTGACGCTCGAAAATGAAAAACGCGCGCTTTTGGCCACCCAGGCGCTAGAAGATTTTATCTCTGTGCGGGAGATCACGGACGAAGACCTCCGCAAGGTTTACGAACGCAAATTCGCAAATCTAGCTGATGAATCTGAATTCAACGCAAGCCACATCCTCGTCGCAACAGAAGAAGAAGCGCTTGCGCTTGTCGCAGAATTGGAGGGCGGCGCGGATTTTGCGGAGCTGGCCAAGGCCAAATCCACCGGACCTTCTGGGCCTTCCGGTGGCGAACTTGGCTGGTTCGGCATGGGCCAGATGGTTCAGCCATTCGAAGCAGCCGTCGTCGAAATGAGCGTTGGCGGCATTTCGGCACCAGTCCAAACACAGTTTGGATGGCACGTCATCAAGTTGAATGACACGCGCGAAGTATCGGCGCCAAGCTTTGAGGAAACGCGCGAGCAACTAATGAGCGAAGCCCAAGAGGATGCCGTTCGTGATTACATTGCCGAACTGACGGCGGATGCCGAGATCGTCAAAACGGATGCTGCCTCGTTCAGCCCTGAGATCATTCGGCGTGGCGAACTTCTTGAAGACGTTGTTGTTCAGGACTGACTATGGCTGAAATCTCCCATGTATCGCCGTTGGCACCCGGAACATTTCCAGAATTGCCGGAAATCAAAGGCGCTCGCTTTGCAAGCGTAGCGGCGGGCGTAAAGTACAGCGACCGACTTGACGTGATGCTTGCGCACCTTGCCCCAGGCACAGTTATGACTGGCGTATTCACCAAGTCGGCAACGCGCTCGGCCGCAGTCCTTGATTGTCAGGAAAAAATTGGTGTGGATAACGACAAAGGTGCTGCCATTTTGGTGAATGCCGGAAACGCGAACGCGTTTACCGGCAAGAATGGCGTGTCTGCGACCAAGGCAGTTACAAATGCAGTAGCAAAGGCGCTACAGTTGCCTGAAAATAGGGTGTTTTCGAGTTCAACAGGCGTGATCGGGGAGCCACTTCCACATGATCGCATCACAAGTAAGCTGGCGGAACTTACCAACACTTTGTCCGAAGACGGTCTGGCAAGTGCAGCTGAAGCGATCCGTACTACTGACACGTTTTCCAAAGGTGCCTATCGAACAATTTTTACGCCAAATGGTCCTGTGAAAATCGCGGGAATTGCCAAGGGCTCGGGCATGATTGCACCAGACATGGCAACCATGCTCGTTTATATTTTCACTGATGGCAAAATTGCGCGTCCAGCGCTTCAGGCAATGCTGTCGGACCTGAACGAAAAGACCTTTAACAGCATAACCGTCGATAGCGACACGTCCACTTCCGACACGCTTTTGCTCGCTGCTACTGGACAAAGTGGCGTTGACGTTGAAGGCGACGACAAATTCCGCGACGCCCTGCACCAGGTAATGCTGGAACTCGCTCATCTGGTTGTGCGTGACGGTGAAGGTGCAACGAAATTTGTCGAAATCGAAGTTACAGGTGCGGCCTCAAGTCCAGACGCACGTACGCACGCTTTGGCAATTGCCAATTCACCGCTCGTGAAAACAGCCATCGCAGGCGAAGACCCGAATTGGGGTCGTGTGGTTATGGCCATCGGTAAATCCGGTGCCGGTGCGGATAGAGATCGATTGACAATTCGCTTCGGCGATATTCTCGTCGCTGAGGCCGGTTGGGTGTCTCCCAGTTATACGGAAGAGGCAGGCGCGCAATATATGACAAACGAGACTATAAAAATTTCGGTCGACCTTGGCCTGGGCGAAGGGTTATCCACGGTTTGGACTTGCGACTTGACGCATGGCTATATCACGATCAATGCGGACTATCGCTCGTGAAGACTGTTCTTGTTTCTGCCGTTTGCTTGATAGACGTGGATGGTCGCGTTTTGCTGGCTCAGCGTCCGGAAGGTAAGTCCATGGCCGGCCTTTGGGAATTTCCCGGGGGAAAAGTGGAAACCGGCGAAACTCCGGAGGCTGCTCTCATCCGTGAACTTCACGAGGAGCTCGGCATCAATACATGGAAAAGTTGTTTGGCGCCTCTAACCTTTGCGTCGCACAGTTACGACAATTTCCACCTGTTGATGCCGCTATTCGCCTGCCGCAAATGGGAAGGTATCCCACAAGCGCGTGAAGGCCAGGTTCTGAAGTGGGTGCGAACTGCGAATCTTAGGGACTACGAAATGCCGGCAGCAGATTTACCTTTGATCCCAATTATCCGTGATTGGGTGTAAAATTCGCAACAATCCGCCCCAGATGGCACATATTGGGCGAGATGCGTAAAAGATACGCTTTTGTTGTGTGAAATTTTTGTTAATATCTCGCCCATCGATGCGACATCACTAGTTGTGTCGGGACTTACTACCATCATCAACCTGTCAATCAGCTGGGGGCATTGACATGTTACGGACGATCACGGTGGGCAGCTGCGTGTCCATTCAAGGTACAGTCGTGGGCAATTTGCCAGATGGTCGGATCACCATTCGGGTGGGCGAGCAAACTTATTCAGGCAAGCCTATTTCCACGATAAACCGCTAAATGAAAAGGCCGCCCAAATCGGGCGGCCTTCTCTTTTGGGTTGTGTGAATGCACTACTCAAGTGTGCGAGTAACTTCTTCGCGCTCGAAGATCTCGATTACGTCCGCAGGACGGATATCTTCGTAGTTTTCGAAGGCCATACCACATTCCTGACCAGACAGAACTTCCGCAACTTCGTCTTTGAAGCGCTTGAGCGTCTTAAGCGTTCCTTCGTGGATAACCACGTTGTCACGCAGCAAGCGAACACCTGCGGAGCGGCGAGCAACACCTTCTGTGACCAAACAGCCAGCGACACGGCCAACGCCGGAGACTTTGAAGACTTCCTTGATCTCCGCATAGCCGATGAATTTCTCTCGGATTTCCGCGCTAAGCAAACCAGAAGCCGCAGCTTTTACATCGTCAACGAGGTCATAGATCACCGAGTAGTAGCGAATCTCGACACCCTTTTGGTTGGCCGTATTGCGGGCAGAAGCGTTCGCCCGAACGTTGAAGCCCATGACAGGCGCGCCTGAGGCTTCCGCCAGACCAACATCTGTCTCAGTGATCGCGCCTACACCCGAGTGCAGAACGCGAACACGCACTTCGTCGTTACCAATCTTTTCCATCGCTTGAACGATAGCTTCAGCCGAACCCTGAACGTCTGCCTTGACCAGGATCGGCAACTCGGCGACGTTTTCGTCTTCCTTGGCCTTCTGCATAAGCTGTTCCAAGGTGGTTGCGGCGCCTGCAGCAGCGCGTTTGTCCTTGGCGGCTTGCTCGCGATATGCAGCGATCTCACGCGCTTGCGCTTCGGTTTCGGTAACGTTGAGAACGTCGCCTGCTTCTGGCGTTCCATTAAGACCAAGGACCTCAACCGGTACAGAGGGTCCAGCCTCCTTTACGCGTTCGCCCTTGTCGTTGATCAGCGCACGAACTTTACCGTACTGCTCGCCGACAACAAAAATGTCGCCTTGGCGCAGGGTACCGTTCTGAACCAAAACCGTCGCAACCGGACCCCGACCAACATCAAGCTGCGCTTCAATAACAGCGCCCTGAGCGGCGCGGTTCGGGTTCGCCTTAAGTTCCAGAATCTCTGCCTGAAGTGCGATAGCTTCCAGAAGTTCGTCCAGACCCTGACCGGTCATTGCTGAAACTTCCACGTCCTGCACGTCACCAGACATCTTTTCGACGATCACTTCGTGCTGAAGAAGCTCCGCACGAACCTGATCGGGGTTCGCTGCCGGTTTGTCCATTTTGTTGATCGCAATGATCATCGGGACTTCCGCGGCCTTGGCGTGATTGATTGCTTCGATGGTCTGAGGCATCACAGAGTCATCTGCTGCCACAACGAGTACCACGATGTCTGTTACCTGGGCTCCACGCGAACGCATGGAGGTAAAGGCTGCGTGGCCCGGAGTATCCAAGAAGCTCAGTGTCACGCCATCGTCGGTTTGAACCTGATAGGCACCGATATGCTGAGTGATACCACCGGCCTCACCTGCAACAACCTTTGCATCGCGGATCGCATCCAGAAGCGATGTTTTGCCGTGGTCAACGTGACCCATGATTGTGATGACCGGTGGACGCCCTTGAAGGTCTTCCTCACTGTCCTCAACATCGGCAATCACATCCTCGACGTCGGCATCGGAAACGCGCACGACCTTATGGCCGAATTCCTCAATGATGAGTTCAGCAGTATCAGCGTCAATTGTCTGGTTTTGTGTTACCATCATGCCCATTTTCATGAGCTCTTTGACAACGTCGGCAACACGTTCGGCCATACGGTTTGCCAGTTCGGAAACGACAATGGCTTCCGGCAGCTGAACGTCGCGAATTACCTTTTCGCGTTCGACCGAGCCACCCATGGCTTTCTGACGGGCACGCTCCTGTTTGCGCTTCATCGCGGCCATGGATTTCTGCCGGCCACCATCGCCAGACAGGGCCTGATTCAAGGTCAACTTGCCAGAACGACGTCCATCGTCACGGCCTTTGCCGCGTGTGTTGCGCTGCTCGCGTTCGCGATCAGACTTGCGTGGCGTCTGGGCAGGTGCCGCCGATTTGGACGCACCGGAGCGCGGGGCCGAAGCTTCCTGCTTCGGTTGTGCCGCTGCCGCAGCAGCCTCAGCAGCGGCGCGTTTGGCCGCCTCTTCAGCTTCTTTCTTCTTGCGCTCTTCGTCTTCGGCCTTTTTGCGCGCCTTCTCTTCAGCCTCGCGCTGTTCGCGCTCCTTGGCTTCCGCTTCCTGACGGCGACGCTCACGCGCTTCGGCGCGGGCTTTTTCTTCGGCCTCACGTTTCGCAGCTTCCTCAGCTTCGCGTGCCTTGGCGGCTTGCAACGCCTTCATGCGGCGTTCCATTTCCGCATCGGAAATGCCCGCAGGACGCCGCGAGGGATCACCCGCTATCTTACCCGATGCGGCACCCGGTTTGGCCGCACCCGGTTTGGGCACAACCACGCGCTTACGTTTGGTTTCCACCACAACGTTCTTGGTGCGCCCGTGGCTGAAGCTTTGCTTCACGTTACCAGGGCGGTTGCCACCGCGCAGACCCAGGGTTTTTTTACCGTCGTTATCGCTCATCTGGCTTTCTTGTCCTTCCCGGTGGCCGCTACCACCGAATTTTTGCGTACGCCTTTTAATCTTTGGGCTTCCTCTACAACACGTTGAGTGAGTCCGCCAGACGCAAGCGCCCCATGTATCACAGTTTGTCGCCCAAATGCCAAACCCAATTCGCTGGCTGTCAGACAGTCGAAGTAATGCCCCCCATAGGGAGGTCTCAGTTTTGTTTTTCCACGCTCCGAACCATCCGAAGCTTGCAAAAGGACCTCGGCCACGTCTTTGACCAGCCAGTCCTTGACCTTTTCGTAACCAGTGACTGCAGCACCAGATCGTCGCGACAGACTCACCAGGTCCACGACGCGTTGAGCCAATTGCCGCTCAACTTCATCAACCAAGGTCCCAGAAGCCTGAACCTTCTGCTTGGCAGCGCGGGAAAAAAGCCCCTTCTTTACGGCCTTCTCTATCGCGCCGCGCTCTGCGGAAACCCACACGCCTCGACCGGGCAACTTGCCCAAGATATCCGGCACTATGGACCCGTCTGGACCCACCACAAAGCGAACCAACCCAACTATGGGCAAGCTCGCGCCTGTGGCGATGCACTTACGCTCCGGTTCGGTTGGCCTTTCGGTGGCCCGCCCTCCGCGGCTCATTTCGCGCCCTCCGAGGCCTGAAATCAGGCCTCGGCTTCCTCTTCGGAAGCGCCGTCTTCCGCGCCATCTTCTGCTTCGGCTTCCAGTTCGGCGGGATCAACCCAGCCCAACACAATACGCGCGGTCATCACCATGTCTTGCGCAGTTTCCAATGACATTCCGAACGGCTCCAGAACACCGTCGTCTTTCACCCGCTCTCCTTCGACGTTGGTCCAGCCTCCGGCCAACTCCCAGTCCGCACAGGTTGCGAAGTCTTCAAGCGTAAGAACGCCGTCTTTCGCCAGCGCTTCGATCATTTGGGGTGTCAGCCCCTCGAATTCAACCAGGCTGTCTTCAACACCCAGTTCCCTCGCGGCATCCAGAGCGGCTTTATTCTGAGCCTCGATGTAGTCACGCGCACGGGCTTGGAGCTCGTTGGCTGTGTCTTCGTCAACACCATCGATCACAAGCAGTTCGTCAATCTCGACGTAGGCGACCTCCTCGAGGTTTGTAAAGCCTTCAGAAACCAGAAGCTGAGCGAAGAATTCATCCAGATCGAGCGTCTCCATGAACAGCGCGGTACGCTCTTCAAATTCTTTCTGGCGGCGTTCGGATTCTTCAGCTTCGGTCATGATGTCGATGTCGAGCGCTGTCAACTGCGACGCAAGGCGTACGTTTTGACCACGGCGACCGATTGCAAGACTCAATTGCTCATCCGGCACGACAACTTCGATTTTTCCGGCTTCTTCATCCAAAACAACTTTGGAAACTTCGGCAGGCTGCAGAGCGTTCACGAGGAAAGTCGGTTGGTCTTCGTTCCACGGAATGATGTCAATTTTCTCACCTTGCAACTCATTCACAACTGCCTGCACACGCGAACCACGCATACCAACACAGGCACCAACGGGATCGATGGAACCATCATGGCTGATCACTGCGATTTTGGCGCGCGAGCCGGGGTCACGCGCAACGGCCTTGATGTCGATGATACCGTCATAGATTTCCGGCACTTCCATCTTGAACAATTCCGCCATGAACTCAGGCGCGGTGCGGGACAGGAAAATCTGCGGACCACGGGTCTCGCGGCGCACATCTTTGATGTAGCAACGGATACGATCGTTCGGACGGTAGCTTTCGCGGCCAATCTTTTCGTTGCGACGCAGAATTGCCTCGCCGCGGCCCACATCCACGATGACATTGCCGTACTCTTCACGTTTCACCAGACCGTTGATGATGGTACCCACGCGATCGTGGAACTCTTCATATTGACGATCCCGCTCGGCTTCGCGCACTTTTTGCAAAATCACCTGCTTTGCAGACTGCGCGGCGATACGGCCCATTTCAACTGGCGGCACTTCCTCGATGAACTGCTGGCCGATTTCCGGGTTTTCCATATACTGTTTGGCCTGCTCGACGGTGAATTCGGCCTGATAGTTTTCCAACTCTTCATCCGCGACCACCGTACGCACACGAGTAAAAGTTGCCTTGCCCGTCTTGCGGTCAATCGACACGCGAATGTCCATCTCGGCGCCATAGCGACTTTTGGCGGCGCGCGCGAGGGACTCTTCCATCGCCTCGACCACGAGGCTCGGGTCGATCATCTTTTCACGGGCCACCGCTTCGGCAGTTTGCAGAAGCTCAAGCTGGTTTGCAGAGGTGATTGCCATCTTCTTTACTCCTCAGACTCGTCGTTGGACTCGTCGGTCTCGATGTCGTCAAATTGGTCTTCGTTCAAAACACCCGCGTCCTTGCGGGCTTTAAGCATTTCTTTGATAAGATCGTCGGTCAAAACCAGTTTGGCTTCTGCCAACCAGTCGAATTGCAGACCCACGGTCACTGTTTCACCCTGATCTTCGATATTGATCAGCACGTCGCTGCCTTCGATGCCAGCAAGCACACCTTTGAACCGTTTTCGGCCGTCTATCAGTTCACTGGTTTCCAGCTTCGCTTCGTAACCTTCATAGGTGTCAAAGTCTTTTAGGCGGGTCAGCGGGCGGTCAATCCCGGGGCTACCGACTTCAAGCACATAGCTGTCGACAAGCGGGTCTTCGACATCCAATACGGCACTGACCGCGTTGGAAATCTCTGCGCACTCGTCCACTTCGATACCGCCTTCAGGGCGTTCGGCCATGATCTGCAGCGTATGGGTTTTGCCACCCATCAAACGCAAACGCACGAGTTCGAATCCCATATCCTCGATAACGGGGCCAACAATCTCGGCAAGTTTGCGGTCAATTGCCGCTTTGGCAATCAGGTCACTCATTCTTGTCTTCCAAGCACAAAAAAACGGGCGCGCGGCCCGTCGATGTTTCCCGGTGGAGCGTTCAGGCTAACCCGACCGCGCCGCTGTTGAGTGGGGATATACGACCGAACGCCCGAGTCTGCAAGGGTCAATCGATTTTACCAGATCAAGCCCGCCACCAGCGCTCGGCAAATCTGGCATTGTCCATTGCCCAATGACGACCAATGGTCGTTGGCATGGCAATTCGTTCACTTGTGGCCGCGAGATGATCAGCAAACACTGGCACCGTAATTGCGCCTTCATCACGAAGGAGTTGCTGTAGGTCTTCGTACCTCGATCTTCGCTTCGCGGTGTCCAATTCGGATCGCGCAGAAAGCAACATCGTTTCGAAATTGGGATGCGACCATTTAGACGCATTCCAAGGCGCTCCTGCTGTCAGATACGTCGACAACGTCCAATCTTCAATCGCGCGACCAGAGCTGCTGTCAACACGCGCTGCCCCTTCGCCAACGCCGGAACGCAAACCAAGTTCGTTCATTTGGGCAACAACAGCCTTTCCGATTTGGCCTGCTGAACTCGGAAGTTTTTCGTCGATCATAATCTCAAGCCGATCAAGTCCGGACTTCTTGAAATGGTAACGTGCAAGGTCAGGATCGAAGGCTGGCGGGTCTAGTTTGGCGTCAAAATATTGGTTTGCCGGCCCGACAGGGGTGTCGCGTCCAATATCACCATGACTGAGCAAGACATCATCAAGCAGAGCGCGACGATCGACTCCATGCTGCAGGGCTCGGCGCAGATGGGATCCCTCAGGACCCGCGGTAGTTACAGCTAACGAAACATGCGCGTTGCCGTTGATCCGTTGCAGACTACCGGAACGCCAATCCGCTAGTTGTGCTGCTTGAATTGGGCTGATCTGCGCGACGGTGTCTGTCGCGTCATCACGCAACAGCCGCATTCCTTTTTCTGATGACTCGGACAAGAACTCCAAATCGTCAAAGAAACCTGCTTTGCCGTCCTTGTAGTGACCGTTCACCCGCGACGCCCGAAACGCTTCTCCTGGCGCAAAATCTTCGACCCGATACATACCTGTGCCAATTCCGCCAATCATCGCAAGTTCGACATAACCAGCCGGGTAAATTACCAAGTGATAATCAGAGAGCAGATATGGAAAGTCCGCGTTCGGCGCATCAAGCTCGAATTGTACTTGATGCGGTGTGATCTTTCGAATTTCGGACACACTGGCGAGCAGCGGCCAAACGGCAGAGCCACTTTCACGACTATGCATGGAAAAGGTTTCCAACACATCGTCGGCAACGAACGGTTTGCCGTTATGAAAAGTCACTCCTTTTCGAAGATCGAAGGTCCAGACCCGTGCGTCGGGACTGGCTTCCCAGCCTTCGGCCAATTCTCCGCGCAACGCGCCATCCGGCCCGATTTCGGTGAGGCAATCAAAAACCGCACCATGGGCGGCCGCCATCATAAAAAGACCGGAGTGCGTTCGCGCGTCCCAACTATCTTGCAATGACCCGCCAGGTAAAACCGCTCGCAGTGTGCCACCCGGTTTTGGTGCAGCAGACAATGCAAGACCACTTGCCGCAAGCACACCGGCTGCTGCACCGCTGGTCAAAAGGCTACGCCGGCTGATCCGGGACATGACTAGGTCTCCAAGTTCGAGCGACGATCAGACGACGGGAACGGCCTGATGTCCAGCCCAATACTATCACGTTCCAATCATGCTCTGGCGAGTTGATCCATAATCCGCACAAGTTCGGCACTTATACCCGGCTCCGACAAAGCATGGCCAGCGTTGCGAACGACCCGCAAATCGGCCATTTCACCCCAAGAATTGGCGAGTTCAAATGCCGCCTTCGGTGGGCAAATCATGTCGTATCGACCTTGAACGATGAAACCGGGGATATGGCGGATTCGGTCCATGTGGCCAAGAATCTGTCCGTCGAACTCCAAGAAACCCTGGTTACGGAAATAGTGATTCTCAAGCCGCGAAAAGGCCCGCGCGTATTCTGCGGGTGCCTCGCCACCAGTGCCACTTGAATAAACTGAAGCCAGAGCGTTTTCCCATGAAGCCCACGCTCGCGCGTACTTCACTTCAGTTGCGCTGTCTCCACAGAATAGCCGGTGGTGATAGGCCTCAATAAAGTCTCCTTGTTCTTCTACAGGGATTAGAGAGGTGAAACGCTCCCACGGTTCAGGCCAGAAATGGCCGGCGCCCCCCCCGTAAAACCAATCAAGCTCCCGCTGCATCATCAGAAAGACACCACGCAAGACAAGACAAACAGCACGTTCCGGATGGGCCTGTGCGTAGAGAAGCGACAAAGTCGCCCCCCAACTTCCACCAAAGACAATCCAGTCCTCGATTTGGAGCGTAGTTCGAATGAGTTCCATATCCGCGATCAGGTGCCAAGTCGTATTGGCTTTGGTGCTTGCATGCGGTCGGGACCTTCCACAACCACGCTGATCGAATAGGATGACGCGATAGACTTTGGGATCAAAATAGCGACGCATAGCTGGGCTGCACCCGCCACCCGGGCCACCGTGTACGACAACAACCGGCAGACCTTTAGGATTGCCGGACTGTTCAACATAGACCTGATGCTCGTCGCCCACATCCAGCATTCTCTGGTCAAACGGTTCGACCGGAGGGTAAAGGTACTGCACTGCGCGCTTTTGGCCCGAGTTTTTGTCCATGTCTTTCCTTAAGTGTATAGACAGCCCACATGACCTATGGAGAGAACGAAATGCAAGCCTCTCAGAGCACCGTTGATCCTGCAGAAGTCGCCAAGTTCGAAGCAATGGCGGCCGAGTGGTGGGATCCGAAGGGTAAGTTCAAACCTCTCCATATGCTCAACCCATGCCGCTTGGATTACATTACGACGCAGATTGCTGCGGAGTTCAATCGCGACTTGAGCATCAAAAAGCCGTTCGCGGGTCTTAGATTGCTGGACATCGGTTGTGGCGGCGGCTTGTTGTCAGAACCGATGGCGCGGCTTGGCGCGACGGTGATAGGCGCAGACGCGGCAAGCGGAAACATACCCGTCGCAAAAGTTCACGCAGAGCAGTCAGGTCTGGACATCGATTATCGGCACACGACTGCCGAAGCCATGGCCGAAGACGGTGAGCAATTTGATGTAGTGCTGAATATGGAAGTGGTGGAACACGTTGCCGATCCGCTCAGCTTCCTGACCGTCTGTCAGCAATTGCTGAAACCTGGCGGACTGCATTTGTGTTCAACAATCAACCGAAATCCCAAAAGCTTTGCCATGGCCATTGTCGGCGCAGAATTTGTGATGCGTTGGCTACCCAAGGGCACGCACGAGTGGAACAAATTCATAACGCCTGACGAACTTTTTGAGTTACTTGAAAGAGCTGGCCTGATCCCGGTGGATCGCAAAGGTTTTGTCTTCAATCCTGTTGCTTGGAGCTGGTCAATTTCCGCGCGGGATCTCAGCGTTAACTATGTCACCGCAAGCACAAAACCGGACGCACAATAACTTAGGATTCGTCCTCAAGTCGCAGTCGAAGCTCGCGCAAGATCGGCAGCGCTGAACGCACGCGTTCATCACCCAAATTTGCAACGATATCGCGAATCAGCGGCTCCATCCCCGCCAGAGCGGCGTCGCGTGCCTGCCTGCCTGCGGGACTGATTGCTACCATTTTGCGACGCGCGTCATCCCAATCCGGGCGAATATGTACATAACCAGCCAGTTCCAGCTTGTGCAGCGTGTTCGTCATCGCCCCGCGCGTGACATGGAAAGTCTTGGCCAATTGGGCCGGGCTGCGCTCGGTGTTGGTTCGATCAAGGTGATTGAGAACGGAAAAATGGGACAGTTCCATCCCTTTTGGCAACGCCTTCGTGAGGCGCGTTCGGGCGAGTTGATCCACCATAAGGATTTCGCCAAAGAGCGTAATGGCCAAGCCGCTTTTTTCGTTCATCAGGGTCCGTCGAATTCTCGGTCGTGGCCCAGTGCGGGCACTTGTCTGCGGGCTTTGTCCACCATCAACAGATCAATATCAACATAAGTGATGCCGACTTCTTCTCCAGCATCCGCAAGAATTTCCCCCCATGGTGCCACAACCAAAGAATGCCCATAAGTTCGCCGGGATTTACCCATTTTGCTCGAATGCAGCCCTGTTTGGGCAGCAGCAATCACAAAACATCCGGTTTCAATCGCCCTCGCGCGCAAAAGAACCTCCCAGTGTGCAGCCCCAGTAATCGGAGAAAATGCGGCGGGGACGCTCAAGATTTGCGCTCCCGATTTGGCCAGAGAGCGGTAAAGATGAGGAAACCGAAGATCGTAACAAATCGACAAACCCAATGCGCCGCAAGGACCCCGCACTGTTCTGGCCACGCCCCCTGGGCGGTAACCATCTGATTCGCGATAGGTCTCTTCTGGCGTCACCTCGACGTCAAACATGTGGATTTTGTCATATCGCGCGGCGATCTGGCCGTTGTCGTCGATTACGAAGGACCGATTTGCAAAGCGACCATCTGGATCGCGGGTCTTCAGGGCAAGGCTACCAAGGTTCACCCAAAGTCGCAGTTCCGCACATATTTCCCGCACTCGCCGTAACATCGGATCGTCGGTTTCTTCGTAAAGCACCTCCAACTGCCGACGGCGGTTCATCGAAACGCAATTGGTCACCTCAGGGGTGAAGATACACCGCGCACCACCTTCAGCAGCGTCGCGAATCATAGGCTCCAGAGTTTTCAGATTCTCTGACGGATCATCAGAGGACGTGAGTTGAAGCAGCGCGACCCGCATGCGTTATTGCAGACCCAGAAGACTATTCAGCTTGCCAGCCCGCTCGAGAGCATAAAGATCATCACAACCGCCTACGTGAATATCTCCTACAAAAATCTGTGGCACAGTGCGGCCTCCGTTGGCACGTTTGATCATTTCAGGCTTTCGCGCCGGATCAGACAAAACGTCTATCTCGGAAAACTTTACGCCTTTTTCATTCAAAAGACGTTTCGCTGCGTGGCAGAACCCACAGAGCGGGCTTGTGTAGATTTCAATCGTCATTGATTTGACCCCTAGAGCTTGATCATTTGTCAGGCATTTAGGCGTCCTTTGCAACGCGCGCCAGTGTCACCACGCACACATCTTTGGCACCCGCTTGTAACGCTGCCTTTGCGGCAGCCGTCAGCGTTGCGCCACTTGTCATCACATCATCCACCAAAATCACCCGACGGCCATCCATGCGAGACCCGCGCTTGTGATGGGGCTCAATCGCATTTTCGAGCTTCGAAAATCGCTCATCTGTCGTCAGACCCGCGGTGTTTCCCGCAACGCGCGGCCTTGCCAATGCATCCGGGCAGAACTCTATGCCAAGGTTACGAGCCATGTTCCTTCCAAGCAGAGCAGATTGATTGTAGCGACGCTTCAAAAAGCGACTCCAATGAAGCGGCACAGGCGCAACGAGACAATTCTCCTCGACATAATTTCGGGCAGAGCCTGACATCCATTTGGCTGCCGGCACAGCGATGTCTAACCGGTCTCCATGCTTCAACGCCAAAACGAGCTTTCGGGCAACGCCCTCGTATGCGAGCGAAGCGTTTCCGGCGATCCATGGGCGTTCACGTGTTTGGCAATCGTCACACGTCAGCTGGTCCTCAACACTATCGGCCGTCACCTGTACGCCACAGAAATCGCATTGAGTGCCGCCTAGGAACGGGGTCTGCGCCCAGCAATGACCGCACAAACTGAAATCCCCATCCACCAGCGCCCCACAAGCGACACAGCGAGGCGGAAAGACCCATTGGAGTGCCGTTTGAAACTTCGAAACCATCATCATATTGTCCGCCTCATGCAGACCCAGCCAAAACTCACCGATCGCAGAGCTTTGACGCGCAATCGCGCTCGTGCCGACTTGTCAAAAGGAATGTTTCTGCACGAAGCCGCAATCGAAGAAGTTCAGGATCGTCTGAGGATGGTTAACAGAGGGTTTACGCGTCCCGCCATAGTGACCGGATTTCCGGTTGTCTGGCAGCGCTGCGTACCCAATGCTCTGATCGTTTCCGACACCGACGTCTTGGATCTTCAAGAACGTGAACATGATTTGGTCATTCACGCACTGGGCCTTCATTGGGCAGATGATCCTGTTGGACAAGTTATTCAAAGTCGTCGGGCCCTCAAACCCGACGGACTTTTCTTGGCAGTGACGTTCGGGGGGCAAACTCTCAACGAACTACGCAGCGCCTTGGCGCAAGCCGAAATCGAAATCACCGGCGGACTGTCTCCGCGCGTCGTCCCGATGGGAGAAATTAGAGATTTGGGCGCACTTCTACAAAGGGCGGGGCTCGCGCTACCGGTGGCTGATTCGGTGCCTACAAAAGTCACCTATGAAACGCCGTGGAACCTTATGAGAGACCTGCGATCAATGGGAGAAACCAATGCACTTCACCAGCGCTTGAGAAAACCCACGCGCCGCCAAGTGCTGATCCGGGCAGCAGAAATCTACGTAAACAGCTTCATGGAGAATGGACGCATTCCTGCAACCTTTGACATGGTTTTCATGACCGGTTGGGCTCCGGACGACAGCCAGCCCCAACCACTTCGCCCGGGCTCGGCATCGACCCGCCTTGCCGACGCCTTGGGTGCCTCCGAAATCAAACTGCCCAAATAGGGCACTCACACATTGGACCAAACAAGATGAAAGACGTCGCCTGCCCTGCCCACGCTCCGGCTGAACACCCTGCAGTTCCGCGCGGAAAAACCGGTATTCTTCTGGCCAATCTAGGTACACCTGACGACTATAGCTATTGGCCGATGAGGCGCTATTTGAACGAATTTCTGTCAGACAAACGCGTGATCGACTATCCTTGGTGGAAATGGCAACCCATCCTTCAACTGATCATTCTGACAAAGCGACCCTTCTCCAGCGGAGAAGCATACGAGTCGATCTGGGACAAAGAGCGTGGCGAAAGCCCGTTAATGGTGATTACCAAGGAACAAACAGCTGCGATCGCTGACAAAATGAAAGCGCAGTATGGCGACCAGGTGATGGTTGATTTCTGCATGCGCTATGGCAACCCATCGACACCTTCCAAAGTTCGGGAAATGGTCGCTGCCGGATGCGAGCGCATTCTTTTTTTCCCACTCTACCCTCAATACGCCGGTGCCACGACGGCAACCGCCAACGACCAGTTCTTCCGAGCGCTGATGAAGGAAAAATGGCAACCCGCGTCTCGCACCGTGCCTGCATATTTTGAACACCCTGCTTACATCGAAGCACTCGCGACGTCTGTCGAATCAGCATATGCCGAGCGCGAAAAGCGCCCTGATCTACTGGTTGTGTCCTATCACGGCATGCCAAAACGATACCTGATGGAAGGCGATCCTTATCATTGCCAGTGCCAAAAAACCACGCGACTCCTACAAGAGCGCCTAGGGTGGGAAAAAACCGAACTGAGAACGACTTTCCAGTCGCAGTTCGGCCCGGAAGACTGGCTACGACCTTATACAGTCGAAGAAGTAGCCAGATTGGCCGAAGAAGAAGGCAAAAAGAACATCGCCGTGATCGCACCGGCTTTCTCTGCGGATTGCATCGAAACTTTGGAAGAGATCAACGAGGAGATAAAGGAAAGCTTCGAAGAGGCAGGCGGAGAAGAATTCCTATATATTCCATGCCTGAACGCGGATGAGGCGCACATCAACGCCCTCAGCAGGATCATAGGCGAAAACCTAGGCGGTTGGGTGTCACCGTAACTTCTATGAAGAAAAGAAAAAGGCGAGGCCTAAGCCTCGCCTTTCGCATTTCACAAAGTGAAATTGGTATTAGCTGTTCGCAGCGGCTGCAGCGATAACTGCCAGCAGGATCAGCGGAACCCAGATAGCTGCGTTGGAGCTCGATGCTTCTTCTTCGATGACCGGCGGTTCAACAACCGGCTCAGCCATGGAACCCGCAAAAGCGGTGGAAGCAGCGGCGGTAAGTGCAGCAGCGAGAACGAGTTTCTTCATAGTATCCTCCAGAATTCGCTTGCCACCAAAAACAATTGAGGGCGATGACAAGCACCCAAGACTTAACCTCGTGTATTCGTCTAAACAGGAAAAAGTCTGGCTTTGCAAACCTTAGTTTAACGATTCAAGGCCTTACGACGCAAAATGTCGTCAAATTAGCAACACTTGTGTGCCCACCTTTGTCAACGAAAACAACTCCGCAATGTGCTCGTTGTAGAGACCGATGCACCCATTGGACGATCGGCGGCCAATTTTGCGTGTGTCATGGGTGCCGTGGATTCGATAGTAGGTCCAACTAAGGTAAAGCGCATGCGTACCCAAGGGATTATCCGGGCCGGGACCAACGAAGTCAGGCCACTCAGGGTTACGTTTCTTCATCGACGGGGTCGGACGCCAGCTAGGGCCTTCGACCTTTCGAACAACTTTCGTGCGGCCCTTTCGAGTCAAATCCTCTGTCAGGGGCACCGATGACGGATACAGCTTATAGACGGATTGGTCTTCGGACCAATAGTGCAGCGCGCGGCTTGTGATGTCGACAAGCACGGCTCCGTTCCTCAGTGATGAGAAATATGGGCGCCAATCCAGAGAGCGGAAGCTAGAAATGTTCCGTGTAACCGTTTCGGTGAGGTCGCGCTCAACCTCAGTCGTACCTGACTCGGTTTGCGCCAGTGCTGGCGCACTCGCAAATGCGGCGCCAGATGCCAAGAAGGCCCGACGGCCCAAAGTGCTGCGTTTCTCTGTCATGGTGCTCTCCCAGACACGTCCTCTTTGATTGCGACACGATATTGCCGGAAAGCCTCAGTCGCAAATCAATCAATCGTCAGATCGGCTGTCACACGCCGATGTGGGTTTTCATGTCAACTTCATGCAGGTAGATCAATGCAAAACGCAAGATTGACGAAAGTGGATTCCCATGCGGCTGTTCAAATTACTATTCATCCTGACACTCGGTCTGGCCGCTTGCGATACAACTGGCTCTTATTCCGGTTCAAAAAACTACCGAATTTCATCTGGCGCGACCAACAAGATCCAGTTTCGGGTATTGGACAGCATCAATGCCCTTCGTCAGGCCTCCGGTGCAGTGCCGGTCGAGTACAACGCAAAACTCAACGCCGCAGCCGCAACCCATTCCCGAGACATGTCACTGCAGAATCGCCCTTGGCATTTCGGATCTGATGGTTCGTCGCCTCTGGATCGTGTAGCGCGCGTCGGCTACCAAGGCATTCTGACCGGCGAGACGATTTCCGAAACCTACGAAACCGAAACAGAAACCCTCGCGGCCTGGATGGAACAAGACGACACGCGTGCCGTAATTCTTGATCCGAACGCGAGAGAAATGGGCTTTGCGTGGTTTCAGGAAAAGAACGGCAAAATATGGTGGACCTTGGTTATGGGTCAACCATCCTATGCCACCACTGATATCGCAAATTTTGACGGATAATCAGGGGTATATCCAGACCTGGGTACCGTTCTTGACCATTGCATAGATATCTCTCATCTCGCGGTTGGTCACTGAAATACAGCCGGCAGTCCAGTCGTCTTTTCCTGCTTTGAAAAGCTCAGGCTGGCCGTGGATAAAAATATCGCCGCCCGGGGATTTTCCTTGCGACTTGGCATAGGCGCGGTCATCGGCATTGGGATATGAAATTCCGATGGACAAATAGAAGGCACTGTTTGGGTTGCGGCGATCGATCCAGTACTGACCTTCTGGCGTGCGGCCATCCCCCTCGAATTGTTTGTGGCCCTCTGGCGCAAATCCCAAATCGATATCGTAGGACTTAAGCACTGTGTTGTGATGCAACAGGTGCATTTTGCGTTGCTCTTTGTAGACAACAACATGAGTCACCTTTGGGCCATAGTAGTTTTTGAACTTGCTTGCACATCCGGCCGCGCCGAATGCAACGACAAGAATCAGAACCATGGAAAGCCAACGCATCGATTTCGCCTCGTTATGTTTTTTGTTGTCTTGTGACAATTTCATACCAGAGAAAAGCCGCAAAAACCTGTCACGTCGCTGTGAAATACATCAATTTCTCACGAATCTGGCCGCCAGTTCGATATGGCTGGACCATCGGAACTGGTCCACAACCTGGACCCAGTCCAAAGTATAACCGGATTTGACCAAAGTCGCTGCATCACGCGCGAAGGTAACCGGATTACAACTGACGAAGGCAATCTCCGGAATTTCAGATTGAGCCAGTTCGGCGACTTGTGCCTCTGCCCCTGCACGTGGTGGGTCGATTACTGCGAAATCATATCTAAGATCCTGCGCAATAATCGGGTTCCGGAACAGATCACGGGTCTCGGATGTCACGCGCTTGAGGCCTTCCGCCGTTCGCCAGCCTTCGTCCAAGGCCTTGATCATGCTTCGCTCACCTTCGACTCCATGCATCTGCGCGCGTTGAGCAAGTGGCAAAGTGAAAGTCCCGCAACCAGCGAAAAGATCGACTCCCTTGTCACCTTGTGAGATCGCCGCCTCTACCGCCTCCAGCAAGGCTGATTCGCCTTGTGGGGTCGCCTGTAGAAACGCGCCTGGCGGCGGCAACACCTTGGCGTTGCCGAACTTTTGATAGGGAGGAACACGCGTTGCTACGACTTCGCCCTCCCACGCCAATCTCGCCAGTTTGTGTCTCTCGGTTTCCTGAGCGAGTAATGACAGCAGGGGACCATCGAGAGGCTTGCCTCCCTTAACGGCAATATCCAAACCACCCAGCGAAGCCGTCACTGTTGCACTGAGTTCGCCTTTGCGCGAGCCGCCGATACGGGCCAACTCTCCAACAATACCCATGGCTGGGACGAGTTTGGGATCAAGCAAGATGCACTTTGGAATATCCGCGACGACGTTCGAGGCGCGTGCGTGAAAACCAACTGTCGCTCCTTTTTTTGTGCGCTTTGCTGAAAAAACGGCGCGACGGCGCGAGGCCGCAGGAGATGTCAGAATTGGCTTCCAATTTGGGTCGAGGCTTTGCGCTGCAAGGGCTTTCTGGACGACACCCACCTTCCAGTTCGCCACGAAATCGTCAGAGGCATGTTGCAACTGGCACCCACCGCAGACCTTGAAATGCTGACAAGGAGATTTCACGCGGCTTTCCGAAGGAGTCACGATCCGAATGTCGCTCAGACGATCTCCATCGACTACGCCGGTTACCTCTTCGTCGGGCAACGTGAGAGGAGCGTAGATTGGACCATCGGTGATTCCATCGCCATGAAGGCCCAGTCTTTGAATTGTGAACTGCTTCATACGCGTCCCCTACCCCGAGGACGCGTATGGGTCAATTTACTCGGCAGCCTCGTCCGCATTAATGAAACCTCCGGACTGCCTTGCCCAGAAGCCTGCATACAGTCCGCCCAATCCCAGGAGTTCCGAATGGGTGCCTTGCTCCACGATCTTTCCGTCATCCAGCACCAGAATCCGATCCATCTCGGCGATTGTGGAGAGTCGGTGGGCAATAGCAATCACCGTCTTGCCAGCCATCATTCCATATAGCGTGTTCTGGATAGCTGCCTCCACCTCACTGTCCAGGGCACTGGTTGCTTCATCCAGAAGAAGGATCGGCGCATCTTTTAGTATGACCCGCGCAAGCGTGATGCGTTGGCGCTGGCCGCCTGATAGTTTCACACCACGTTCTCCAACGTGTGCATCATACCCTTTTCGTCCTTGTGGATCCTCAAGATCGAGAATGAAATCATGCGCTTCCGCCTTTTTGGCGGCTTCGATCATCATCTCTTCTGTCGCATCAGGCCGACCATAAAGTAGGTTGTCCCGCACAGACCGATGAAGCAACGAACTGTCCTGCTGCACCATGCCTATCTCATCGCGCAAGCTATCCTGGGTGACTTTGGCGATGTCCTGACCGTCAATTAGGATTCGGCCCGATTCGGCGTCATAGAACCGCAGCAGCAGTTTCACGAGCGTCGATTTGCCCGCACCACTGCGACCGATAAGCCCAATTTTTTCCCCCGGACCGATGGTCAGTGATATCGCGTCCAGACCACCAGAACCACGACCGTAGTGATGCGAGAGCGCATCGATTTCGACTTTGCCTTCAGACAGACGAAGTGGCGTCGCTTGGTTGTCATCCACCAGATCTATCGGTTGCGCGATGGTTTCCATGCCCTCTGCCACAACGCCCAATTGACGGAAGAACGAGGTCAAAGCCCACATGATCCAACCTGTCATGGCATTCAGGCGCAGAGTCAAAGCTGTTGCCGCCGCTACCACGCCAACGCTGGCCTGGCCTTGCATCCAAAGCCAAATCGCCCAACCAACCACGCTTACAATCAAGAGGCCGTTCAAGAAAACAAGGACGACATCCATAATGGTGTAGATTCGCATCTCTTCTTGAAACGTCTCGCGGGAATATTCGATGGCATCTTTGGCATAGTCCAACTCGCGCTTGTTGTGTGCAAACAGCTTCACTGAATGGATGTTGGTGTAGGCGTCGACAACACGACCAGTAACGCGTGAACGAGCGTCCGAAGCCTTTTGTGAAGCAGGTCCGACACGGACCACTGTCCAGCGCACCAATACGCCGTAAAGGCCCAGCCATATCAGCATGGGCAGCACCAAGCGTGGATCCGCATCCATCAACAAGATGGCTGCACCAACTACATAGGCGATGGAAAACGTGATGGCGTCAAAGACTTGAAACATCGCCTCTCCAGCCGCGGGAGGCGTCTGCATTATCCGGTTCGCTATGCGGCCTGCAAAATCATTTTCAAACCAACCAACCGATTGTCGTAAAACGTGTTTATGTGCACGCCAACGTATCAGTGTGCCAAAGTTTGGTAGCATTGCGTTATTGAGCAGCAGCACATCCAGACCCTGCAACAGGGGTCGGATCAACAGCACAAAAGACACGACAAGCGCAAACTCCAATTTGTGCTCGACCCAAACCTGTGTGGGATCGCCAACCAATAAATCGACAATGCGACCCATGTAGCCAATCAGGCCGATTTCAACTGCAGCGACCACGACTGACATGATCGCGGCCAACACGAATACGCGCTTGAATGGCTGCGCGTAATCCATAAGGAAAGGCCAAAGCCTGCGGGGCGGCTCGTCGGTTTCAACGTAGTCGCAATAAGGGTCAACGAGGTTTTCGAAAAACTTGAACATGGGGAAACCCAAACAAAAAGGGTGGACAAAATGTGAGAGCGCACGAACCGTCTGGCCGCGCGCGTGCGGTCAGGGTGTGCTTATGACAACCAGATTCCGCGATACATCTTGCACCCTCCTTCAACTCAGGTGACGCCAGACTGCCGCAAGGTCATCGGCCTGTCAATCGCACAGTCTGTGAATGTTTGGTGAGAAAACCCCGCCTTCGGGCGTGCCGGATTTTGCTGTCTGCATCGCGTCGGCAAAACATCGGTTTTTCGTCGGTATCGATTCTCGGATGCCGTCAGCCCTTCAAATGGGCAAGCAATTCTGACTTTGTCGCCGTAAGTCCGCACTCGATCCAGCGCGCTTCCAGCGTTTTGAGAGCCTTGCCCAGCGCTGGACCGGCATGATCAGGCATTAGGTCCGCTGGCCGGATGGGGAACTCAGCAGCTGCTCCGCGCGCGACCTCGGCCGGACCTGCAGGGTTGAAAGGCAACTCAAGCATTGCCGCCCTCAAAAGAAGAATGGAAACGCCCGCCTCTTCTCCGAGACGATAGCCCAACTCGGCGGGACCCATGGTGTTCTCCACGCCTTCCCGCAAGTCCTGAAGGACGCGGGACTCGCGTTTGGAAAGACGCAACGCTTCTGTCATGCCAACTCCCCCAAGGCTTGCAAGGCGACGCATGGGAGCTGGCGACAGATCGAGCATTTGCTCGAAATACACCAGTGGAGCTAGCGCCTTATCGTCAGTGCCGTGAAGAATTGCATGCAAAACACCCGTCGAGCGCATTGCCGCGACGGCAGGTGCCGGATCAGGAGCTTTCAGTAGTTTTTTGATCTCCGACCCCACGCGCTCTTTTGAAAGCGTCGATAGCCCGTCTGTGTTGGCCGCAATCGCAGCCAGCGCATCAGGGTCCATACCCGCAGTAGGATCGCCGTAGATCGCGTGAAAACGAAAGTAGCGCAGAATTCGCAAGTAATCCTCTCGAATGCGATCTTCAGCAGCATCGATAAATCGCAAGCGACGCGCCTTCAGATCTTCCATGCCGCCCAGTGGGTCGACAACGGTACCATCCGGTTCGGCATAGATCGCGTTCATTGTGAAATCGCGTCTTCGCGCATCGTCTTCGACATTCTGCGAGAAGGCCACCACGGCACGTCTTCCATCGGTTTCTATATCGTGGCGAAAGGTGGTGACTTCATGCGGAATATGGCTGGAAATGACAGTTATCGTTCCGTGCTCAATGCCCGTTGGAACGGCATTGAGACCGGCGGCCTTCGACAACGCGATCACCTGTTCCGGCAGAGCATCAGTGGAGATGTCTATGTCGTTGACGGGTGCCTGCAAAAGCGCGTTGCGCACACAACCGCCAACAAACAGCGCCCGATGGCCCGCCTCAGTTAGGGCTTTGCACACCTTCTGTGTCGCTGGATTGGTCAGCCAATCCCCGGTTACCTTCATACTTGGTCCATCCGCTCCGCCAGGCCGCGCAATATGCGGGCCGTTGCACCCCATATGTAATAGGGGCCGAAGGGAACGGTAAAGTAGTGGCGCCGCTGCCCCTGCCATCGGCGGGACTGGACGGAAAACCGCGCGGTGTCGGTTACATGAGCCAGTGGGACACGAAATACTTCCTCGACTTCTCCCGGTTCGGGGACAATGTCGAAAACATCATTCACTTGTCCCAAAACTGGCGTAACCCGAAAGCTGGTGACCGTTTCGTGCGTGGGTAATGTGCCAATGACATCCACAATTTCTGGCGGCAGTCCGATTTCTTCGCGGGCCTCACGCAAAGCAGCGGCGATGACATCAGCGTCGGCCTCGTCCTGCTTTCCACCGGGAAACGCGATTTGACCGGGATGATGCTTGAGATGGCTGGCCCGTTTAGTGAGGATCACGTGCGGAACACCATCGCGGATTTCGATGGGAACCAGAACGCCTGCCGGCCGTAACTTGCGACCTTGTGGTAGGACGACATCTGGGTTCAGATCAAAGTCGGAAGAGGCCGCGCTCTCTGCAGAAAGCGCGGCCCTGAGGGAAGCGAGCGGGTCAGGCACCCGCGGCGTCTCCGTCCTTTTTGGCATCAAAGCCGACCGTCGCCGGGTCAAGGTCGTAGTGCGCACTACAGTATTGGCAATCCGCAGTCACACGACCCTCGGGTGTGGTCATCTTTTCGATGTCCTTGGCCGAATAAATCGACAGCGACTGGCGCACACGTTCCTCAGAACAGGTACATCCGAACTTGACCGGTTGCGTGTCGTAAACACGCGGCTGTTCCTCGTGGAACAGACGGATCAAAAGGTCCGTGGGTGGAACGGAAGGCCCAATCATTTCCAGATCCTCAACCGAATCCAGAAGGATATTGGCGCGGTTCCAGTTCTCTTCGTCTTCTTCATTCAGCACGTCTTTAGCCAACAAAAGCCCACCATCGCCACTTCCGCCCTCGCCGGTGACGTGCGGGCTGGCTTTGGGCATGTGCTGAAGCATGATGCCTCCGGCCCGCCAATGCTCACCCACACCGGGCTCGATCGATTTGCCGAACTTGAGCGAAAAGCGGGTGGCCAGCTGTTCGGATTGCGCAAAATACGCCTCCGCCGAAGCTTGCAAAGAGCCGCCGTTCAGACCAGAGATGCCTTGATAGGGCTGCATGCCCTCGCCTTGATCGATGAGCAACGCGAAGTAACCGTTGCCAAGCTGATCGAATGGTGCGCCATCGGTAAGTCGCTCTTCGTCAAAGCTGGCGTAGGCGCGAATGCGGGCCGGTTCGCCTTCCTTGGTGGGAGCATAATAGTCGGTCGCGATCATGCGCACAGGGCCATTGGATTGCACCTGAAGTTGCAGCTTCCAGCGCAGGCTGATGGTCTGGCCGATCAATGCGGTCAGCAAGGCCATCTCGGCCACCAGAGCTTCCACAACTTCTGGGTAGTTGTGTTGCTTGAGCACGCCCGACAGCACGCCATCAAGGCGCGCAACGCGGCCGCGAATGTCAGATTTGTCCAGCTGGAACGGCAGTACTGTGTCGTCCCAGGCAATCGAGTTTGCGGGTTTCATGGGGTTTCCTTATCGGCCTTCCCTTGCCATACCGCGACTATATAGGGCCAGCAAGAGCGACAAAAAGGGGTTTCACGCATGATACCACGTTTCGGACGGACACCGGAAAGCGGACGGCGTTATGTTATCCGGCCTGGCGCTTACGCCATTTTGCTGCGCGGAGACGAGTTGTTGGTGACCTATCAGCATGCGCCGCATGACGAGTTCCAGCTGCCGGGCGGCGGTATTGATCCGGGAGAGTCTCCGGTGTCGGCTCTGCATCGTGAGGTATACGAGGAAACCGGATATACAATGACCACGCCACGGCGATTGGGCGCATTTCGCCGTTTCACGTATATGCCGGAATACGACAAATGGGCCGAGAAGGTCTGTGCGATTTACGTGGCGCGACCAGCATTACGACTTGGCCCGCCTTTGGAAACCGATCATGAGCCGGTGTGGATGCCTGCAAAGGTGGCAGCAAAAGTGCTTGCCAACGAAGGCGACCGACAGTTTGTCAGGACGTTTCTGCTTTAGCCGCGATACTCAAACAGAATACCGGAAATATCGTCGGGGAAGCCTTGACCACCGCTGTATTCGTCAAGCTGCCAAACAATCGTCTGCAGCGTTTCCTCAAGCGCGTGGCCTTTCAGACCCTTGACCAGATCTTCAAAGCCTTCCTCACCAAGCATGCCGTTGTTGGTGTCCGGGCACTCCGTGACGCCGTCCGACATCATAAACAGACGATCGCCCGGCTTGAGGCTCAACTCAAACTGCGAGAATTCCGCGCCGGGGATCAGACCGACAGGTAGGCCACCGGGACCATCCTGTTCAATTGTGCCATCTGCACGCTGTATCAGCGGGTGCGGGTGACCTGCCTGCGCCATAACAATCTTGCCGGTTTCGAGATCGACATCGGCCAGTAGCATAGTGAAATAGTGCTCTGTCTCCATCTCATCGAGGATGATCTCGTTCAGGCGCTGCACAACTTCCTTGGGCTCCAGGTGTTCGTGCGACCCGTCCGGATAAACCTGCATCGCCACGTTCTGTTCCGGAGAAGACGAGGAAAGATATCCTGCCAGCCGCGCGGTGATCAGCGCCGAGCTGATACCGTGACCGGAAACATCGATCGAGTAGAGCCCGACACGTGTTTCGGAGATTTTGTAGTGCCCAACAAGGTCACCGCCAACGTGGCCTGAGGATTGCAACAGAAGAGAGACTGCGCCTTGACCGAAGTCGCGGAACCGATCCGGGACCAGAGACTGCTGAAGCTTCTTGGCCGCCAGAAGGTCGTTGTCGAGGGAGTCGTAGAGTCGCTGTAGCTCATCCAGCGTATCGGTAATCACGCGATTTTTCTCGGTCAGCTCATGCTGCATTTTGAGAATGCGCTCCCCCGCGCTGATCCGCGCGCGCAATTCGTATCCGTTCACCGGTTTGGTGAGAAAATCATCCGCACCCGCCGCAAATCCCTGAGCAACTTCACCCTTCTCGCTCTTGGAGGTCAGCAAGATGAAATATGCGTAGCTTTCAAATGGGATCTCGCGCAATTCGCGGCAGAACTCGAGACCAGACATGCCGGGCATCATCCAATCCGACAAAATCAGATCGGGCAGGTCCTCACGGCAGATTTCGAGTGCTTCCTGACCAGAGGCGGCTTCGATGACTTCATAGCCCTCGCGCTTCAGCGAAACACTGAGAATACGGCGTTGGACCCGGCTGTCATCCACAACCAGCACACGGCGGATCACCCCGGTATCCGGCGCAACGTCCACAGCCTGTACATTCATCGTTTGCAAAGTCATCCAACCCTCGGTCTTTGGGAATTCTCCAAACCCTAGAGGGGTGTCACTTAATAGCACGTCAACGCGAAGCAAGATTTACATAAAATTTTAAAAGCCAGACTTTGTTAACCATTCCCTGCGACTCTCCACCCAAAGTCAAAATGGAGAGACCCATGATTAACTGGGAACGCGTGGAAGAACTGCGCGACGAGATCGGACCCGAAGATTTTGATGAGGTCGTCGACCTCTTTCTGGACGAAGTCGAAGAAGTGATTGAACGTCTGCGTTCGGAACCTGATCTGTCTTCGTTGGAGGCCGACCTGCACTTCCTCAAAGGTAGCGCGCTAAACCTCGGTTTTGAAACCTTTTCTCAGCTTTGCCAGGCAGGCGAAGCGGCCTCCGCCGCTGGTCAGGCTGCATCTGTTGACGTGCCCGCTGTGCTGGCTGCGTTTGCAGACAGCAAAGCAACTTTCCAACAGAAACTGGCCGCCGCCTAAGACATTACAAGACGAACTCACCCAACGTTTCATCGTTGGTTATGTCAGTAAACGTCATGCCCGCAGCTTCGATGCGTTCAAAAAGCGCGTCGAAATTCTGCGGGCTTTTTGTTTCAATACCAATCAGAACCGAGCCGAAATTGCGTGCCGACTTCTTGAGGTATTCGAAACGCGCAATATCGTCTTCGGGCCCCAATGTTTCAAGGAAATCACGCAGAGCACCGGGTCGCTGGGGCATCCGCAGGATGAAGTATTTTTTCACCCCAGAGAAACGCTGCGCTCGCTCCTTGACCTCGGGCAGGCGTTCAAAGTCGAAGTTTCCGCCAGACACGACGCAAACAACTGTCTTTCCGCGAATTTGGTCAGCCACATCGGTTAGGGCATCGACAGCGAGCGCGCCTGCAGGCTCCAATACGATTCCCTCGACATTCAGCATCTCCATCATTGTGGCACAAATCCGGTCTTCCGAAGCTGCGATCACCGAGCTTCGCGATATGTCTGCAAGACGTGCAAAAGTCAGATCGCCAATGCGCGCCACAGCTGCGCCATCCACAAATCCATCCAATTGATTGAGCGTAACCGGATGCCCCGCCTCAACGGCAGCCGCGAGACTGGCACCACCTGAGGGTTCCACGAATGTGTAGCGGGTTTGGGCCGCAAAGTAGCTCCGCACACCAGAGCTCAGCCCTCCTCCGCCGACGGGCAGGATAATGTGATCCGGAACGCGGCCTAGCTGTTCTTCAATCTCGACTGCCACAGCCGCCTGCCCTTCGATCACATCTTCGTCGTCAAAGGGCGAGAGAAATGCGGCGGCGGCTTCGTCACAATAGGCCTTGGCGGCAGCGAGGGTATCGTCAAAATAGTCCCCGACAAGGCGAATTTCGACGTTATCGCCCCCGAAAACCTGAGTCTTGAAGATCTTTTGCTGCGGGGTTGTTACCGGCATGAAGATCACGCCTTGAACTCCAAAATGCTTGCACATGAATGCGACACCCTGTGCGTGATTGCCCGCACTGGCACAGACAAAAATTCGCTGGTCGGGATCCTCGGCGCGACGTTTTCGCATCGCGTTCATCGCTCCGCGCAACTTGTAGGAACGGACCGGCGTCAGGTCTTCGCGTTTGAGCCAGACATCCGCCTCAAACCGTTTGGAAAGGTGTGCGTTGAGTTGCAGGGGCGTTGCAGGAAAGACTTCACGCATCGCCGCAACGGCGGACCGGGCACTGGTTTGAAAATCAGACATGCCCGATCACATACCGAAGACGGGTGCGGTGGCAAGGGTCAGTCGATGGACCGGCCTTCGATGTAAAGCCCGTAGAAAGTGGTCAAAATGCTGATGTTGACCATCATCAGGAACAAGGTTGCAAGAAACAGGGCCAGACCGGCAACAACCGGAGATATCATTCCGAGCAAAGTTGCCAACAGTTGAACAGCCAAGTTCACCGCGAAGCTGACGACCAGCAGAAGGATGATCGCGCCCGCCGCACCCTTTGTGGCTTGAAGGCTTTCCATGAGCTTCAATGGTTTGCCGATGGCTGCTGCTGGAAGGATTGGAGCCAGCCGGTACATAATCACGACGACAAAGAAATAGGCGGGAATGGCAAGGACGACAGTCAACCCTTCAAGGCCGATGCTTGCCAACAATGCAATAATCGCAAACACCGGAACCATCAAAACCATCGCGACCAGTATGAGCAGAAGACCGTGTCCGAGATAGGACAGAATGCGATCAAAACGGAAAGGCGGAATCCATCCGGACGGATATTCCTCAAGAAGCACATAACGGTGCCACGAGACGACACACCAGAACGCAACAATCAAAACAGCAAGATATCCGACCAGCAGCGAAAACACTGTCGTCCCCGAGAAAAACTCTGCAGAGGTCGCCTCTTCGCTGGTCATCATGGAATAGGAAACGCCGCTCGATGTGAGAGCAAATCCAAGGACAATGGCGGCAATAAGACCGGGCACGAGAAATATCTTGAGTGCCTCACGCCAGTTACGCGCGACAAGGCGCACCGAATGCGCAAAAATTTTCCAGCCTTCCATGAAATTCCCCGTTCAAAGTATTTTGGTTCTGTCGTGACACCAGAAAAAACCTGATTGGGCAGCAAAAGCAAGTCAGGGTGCCCCTCCGTCTTGCCCCTTTGGTCAAAACCCGTTATCGCGCCTGCGATACACGTACAAAGGATTTGGACATGTCCGCACCGAAGAAAGTTGTGCTGGCCTATTCTGGCGGCCTGGATACCTCGATCATCCTGAAGTGGCTGCAGACGGAATATGGTTGCGAAGTTGTGACCTTTACCGCCGATCTGGGTCAAGGCGAAGAGCTGGAACCAGCCCGCCAAAAAGCCGAAATGCTGGGCATCAAGCCTGAAAACATCTTTATCGAAGATGTCCGAGAAGAATTCGTGCGTGACTTTGTGTTCCCGATGTTCCGCGCCAATGCGGTTTACGAGGGTCTTTACCTGCTTGGCACGTCCATCGCGCGTCCGCTGATTTCCAAGCGACTGGTCGAGATCGCTGAGGCAACCGGTGCCGATGCTGTGGCGCATGGCGCCACGGGCAAAGGCAACGATCAGGTCCGTTTCGAATTGGCGGCCTACGCCCTGAACCCGGACATCAAGGTGATTGCGCCTTGGCGTGAATGGGACCTGTCATCGCGCACCAAACTTCTGGAATTCGCGGAAGCACACCAGATTCCGGTGGCCAAGGACAAGCGCGGCGAGGCGCCGTTCTCTGTGGACGCCAACTTGCTGCACACATCCTCCGAGGGCAAAGTACTTGAGGATCCGGCTGTTGCGGCACCGGACTATGTTTATCAGCGCACGGTGCATCCAGAGGAAGCGCCCGATGCACCCGAATTCATCGAGATCGGTTTCGAACGGGGCGACGCCGTCAGCATCAATGGCGAGGCTATGAGCCCAGCAACGATCCTGACCAAACTCAACGAATACGGTGGCAAGCATGGTATCGGCCGTCTTGACCTCGTAGAGGGCCGCTTCGTCGGGATGAAATCCCGTGGCATCTATGAAACCCCGGGTGGCACGCTGTTGCTTGAAGCGCACCGCGGTATAGAATCGATCACGATGGACCGCGGCGCGATGCACCTCAAAGACGAGTTGATGCCGCGCTATGCCGAGCTAATTTATAACGGCTTCTGGTACTCGCCCGAACGCGAGATGCTCCAGGCGGCAATTGACAAGAGCCAGGAACACGTAACGGGCACGGTGCGCCTGAAACTTTACAAGGGCTCTGTGAATACCGTCGGTCGCTGGTCGGAACACTCTCTCTATTCGGAAGAACATGTGACTTTCGAGGACGACGCTGGCGCATACGACCAGAAGGACGCTGCCGGCTTCATCCAATTGCAAGCGCTGCGTCTTAAGCTCATCGCAATGCGCAACAAACGCGTCGACGGCTGAAGCCGACGGCCACCTTGAGTTTTCAAAGGCCCGCCAGTTTTGGCGGGCCTTTTCGTTTGAAACCGAGATGCCTCAACTGAGTCCCCGCTTCGACACTCGCCAAGCTGATTGCACAGAGATCGATAAATCACTTTGCGAATGTGCCAAGCGCAACTAGCATTTTACAAAAGCAGCGGATGTAAACCGCTGAGGCACTCTGACGGGGACGAACAGGATGACTTCACTGCTCAAGAAACTGATGGCTGTGAGCATTCTGATGTTCTGCGCCACGCTGGCAGTTGCCCAAGAAGACCCCCCGGAAGAAGACGTCAATGCGGTAGACAGTGAGGTCTACCTCGCCCCAGTGGTTGTCGATGGCGAAGAAATATTTTCGGTCAGGGGGTCCACCGCGCTTCCGGCAGAAGAGCGGGCCGACCTGGTCAACACCCGCATAATTGAAGTGGCCACGCGAAATGAAGCGACCGAAGTACATATGCGCATCGAGCGCAGCGAACTTGGGCGCTCGATCTACGCTGACGGCACGCTTGTAACAGTGACTACAACAGCCGACGCCGATTTTGAGCAAATGGACATTGTGGTGCTGGCGCAATTGCATGCCGACGCCGTTGAAGAAGCCATCCTGCTGTATCGTGCAAATCGCACGGATGAGGCGTTTTCCTACGGGGCGATCGCGGCTGGCATATGGTCTTTGGTCTTTGGTCTTTATTGCGCAATCCTGCTCTGGCTCAGAAAGCGGGTTCCGCGGCTGGTCGCAAGGCTTGTGGAACGACGCGCGCGCGCGCTTCAGAAAGCGACCGCAGACATCGTGCAAAGTTCGGCAGTGTCCAACTTGGCGCGTTTCTTCATTCGCCTGCTGGTGGATATTACGCTGTTTACCGGCTTTTATTACTATCTGTCGTTTGTGCTTCTATCGTTTCCGAACACCCGCCCGATCGCGGAGCTGTTGATCCGCTATGTAACCGACCCGATATTGGGTATTCTGGCTGGCTTTTTGAGTTATTTGCCAAACCTGATCACGATCCTGATCATTGCTGCAATCACACGTTGGCTCATAAAAGGAACCCGGTTGTTTTTTGAAAGCGTCGATCAGGGCGTCATAGAGCTGCACGCCTTTGAAGAGCACTGGATCTGGCCGACCTTCAACTTAATCCGTGGCGGACTGATCGTGATCGCTGCTGTGATCTGTTTTCCCTATATACCCGGGTCAGACTCAGCGGCCTTTCAAGGTCTGACAATCCTTGTTGGTGTGATGGTTTCTCTTGGCTCGAACTCCGTGGTTTCCAACGTGCTTGCAGGTCTGTTCGTGCTCTATAAACGCAGTATGAATGTCGGTGACCGCATCCGTGTAGGTGATTTTTATGGCGACGTAATGCAGATCCGCCTGATGGAAACCTATCTCAAGTCTGTCAAAAACGAGCTGATCTCGATCCCCAACGCAACGCTGCTTTCCAGCGAAGTCATCAACTATTCAAGCAAGATCGACGGCAAGGGGTTGTTGCTGCATACGTCTGTCGGCATCGGCTATGAAGAACCGCGCAAAAAAGTCGAAGCGATGTTGATTGAGTCCGCGCGGCGTACAACCGGACTCAAGAAATCTCCCGCACCGTTTGTACTGGTAACCGGTTTGTCGGATTTTGCGACGATCTATCAGATCAACGCTTTCACAACCCGAGGCTCATCGCTGCCCCTCATGCTGTCTGAATTGCACAAGAACATCACCGACGTTTTCAATGAAAACCAAGTCCAGATCATGACGCCAAATTATGAGGCCGATACAGCCGAGTTGAAAATATCGGACGTGGATTGGGAAGGTCCTCTCGCCCATGAAGCAACGCTGATTCCGGACGAAGAGCCCAAGGAGGCCTGACGAGCATGGGCACGGCAGCACGTATGTCCCGGCGTGGTTTCGTTCTTGGTTTGCTGTCCGGTTGCACAGTCGCGGGTCCAGAATTCGAGAAACCCAAAATTGGGCTTCCAAGCAGATTTCTCCGCGAAGAGTCGTCTGTTGCCCGCAACAACACCGAACAATGGTGGAAAGCATTTAACGACAACCTCCTCAATCAGCTGGTAGCTTACGGTCTGGAGAACAACAAAGACATTCAACGCATCGCAGCGCGTATCCAGCAATCCCAGGGAATTCTTGCGTCTTCCGGATTTCCTTTTTCCGGAGCGACCAAAGTGGGCGAAGCCGCCATTTCGGGCGGGGGTGGAGACCGGCCAGACCATACGGGTTTCGCACGTGCCGAAGCGACCTGGAAACTTGACCTTTATGGCAAGTTGCAACGGGAAAAAGAATCTGCCTTTGCCCGGCTGGAAGCAAGCTACGCTGACGCGGATGTCTGGCGTTTGTTGTTTGTCGATGAAGTTATCACCGCCTACATGGACATGCGCTATGGTCAGGAGCTGATCCGGATCATCCAGCGGGTTCTTAAAAGTCGCGAAGACACGTTGGCGGCAACGCTGAAGTTGCAGGAAACTGGCGGAGCAACGGAACTCGAAGTGGCGCAAGCCGAATCGCTGGTTTTGCGAACCGCAGCAGCGGTCCCAGACGCACGCGTATTCTTTGTCCGGATGGTGAACCGAATTGCAGCTTTGGCTGGCAGCACTGATCTCGTGCAAAGGGATGACCTAGACGTAAGAGCACCTCAACCAATCCCGAGCATAAAGGTGTTGAAAACGGGTGTCCCCGCTGACCTTGTGCGCAACCGCCCCGACATCGTCTATGCCGAAAAAAAACTGGCTGAAGCTGTCGCTTTACTTGGCGTGGCAGAGGCGGATCTCTATCCGAACATGAGCGTGACGGGCAACATCAACCTGTCCAACGGTGGCGCGGGGTTTGCTCCTGTCGCTGGATTTGTACGGCTGAATTTCGACCTTCCAATTTTCGATCTACCAGTGCGCAGGGGCAAAGTGGAAACTGCAAAAGGCTTGATAGCAGAACGGCAGGCTGCATGGGAAAAAGAAGTTGTTCTGGCAGTGGAGGAAGTGCGCAATGCAATGTATGCGCTGGATCAGAACACCAAAGCCGTGACCAAAGCGGAAGCCGCAGAAAAGGCAACAGCCCGTGTTCTGGACATTGCCCGCAAGTCTTATACGGAAGGAAACGTGTCGTTCTTGCAGGTTCTGGACGCAGAACGGGCGCATCTAGACACACAAAACGCGCTTGCCCTCGATCGGCGCAACCGGGCAGTTGATTTCGTTGACCTGAACGTGGCTCTGGGCGGAAGTTTTGCCGCGAAATAGATGCCGGAACGTCAGACTTGCGTCGCAATCCAACGCCTGCCACCTCTTCGCCGACGCGCTATAGAGGAAGGTTTCACATGCTCGATCAAGTTGTCGAACGGATGCAGAAAGAGCTTAAAAGCAAAGAATTCGACGGATCTTTGAAATTTGACTGCGGCGCCGACGGCGTTGTGGTTCTCGCAGACGGAACTGCATCGCGTGAAGACAGGGATACCGACTGCACAATAAAAATCACCCAGGACAACCTGGTCAAGCTGCTCACCGGAAAACTGAATCCAATGACCGGCGTCATGACTGGCAAGTTGAAGGTTTCAGGTGAGATGGGCGTGGCTATGAAACTGGGTAAACTGCTGGCCTGAAACGGTTCCACTCCCTGAGCGGTCTTTGACCGTGTTCCTTGCGTGAACACGGTCTTCGTGACATGTGTGTCCAAATATTTTCGGAATGAGGCTTGCTCGGGTCATGAAAATCGCAGTTGTTGGAATCGGCTATGTGGGCCTTTCGAACGCCGTTCTTCTGGCACAAAACAACACGGTTGTTGCGGTTGATCTTTCCGAAGAGCGCGTCGCGCAACTCAATGCACGCAAGTCACCGATCGAAGACACGGAAATCGAGCACTATCTCGCGGAGAAAGAGCTCGATCTCATCGCAACTACCGATGCCCATGCCGCCTATGAAGGCGCTCAGTACGTCGTTGTCGCGACGCCGACGAATTATGACCCAAATACCAACTTCTTTGACACGTCCTCGGTCGAAGCCGTGATCCGGGATGTGCTTGCGGTCAATGACGAAGCGCTGATCGTAGTGAAGTCGACTATTCCCGTTGGCTTTACCAAACGCATCAACACAGAATTAAATACGGACCGTGTGGTTTTTAGCCCCGAGTTTTTGCGTGAAGGGCGAGCACTTTACGACAACTTACATCCGTCCCGCATTATCGTGGGTTCTGATACAGACACTGGTAGACGGTTCGCCCAGTTGCTGAAAGACGGGGCGCTGGACGAAGACGTCCCCGTGCTGTTCACCGGCTCGGATGAAGCAGAAGCCATCAAGCTGTTTGCGAACACATACCTTGCGATGCGTGTGGCCTATTTCAATGAATTGGATAGCTATGCGCTCGCTCTCGGCATGGACAGTCGCCAGATCATCGAAGGCGTCGGACACGATCCGCGGATCGGGCACCACTACAACAATCCGTCTTTCGGATATGGCGGGTATTGCCTGCCCAAGGACAGCAAACAACTTCTGGCCAACTATTCCGAAGTACCGCAAAACCTTATCCGCGCCGTGGTAGATGCAAACCGGACACGGAAAGACTTCATCGCCGACCAGATCATATCGCGAAAGCCGAAGATCGTGGGTGTGCACCGTTTGGTGATGAAGGCCGGGTCGGACAACTTCCGCCAAAGTTCCATTCAGGGCATCATGAAACGCATCAAGGCCAAAGGCATTGAGGTTGTCGTTTATGAGCCTGCACTGGAGGAAGATGATTTCTTCAATTCGCGCGTGATCAGCGAACTTGATACCTTCAAATCCGAAGCGGATGTCATCATAGCAAATAGGCTATCTGATGATCTTGCCGATGTCGCTGACAAGGTGTTCACGCGGGATATTTTCGGGTCGGACTGACCCCAGCAGTTCTAGCGCGAAAAGGCGGGAAGTGGGACATTACCGTCTTCTGTCAACTCAATTGCCGACGGATATCTTGTGTCTAACGGCGCGTCCGGTCCATGCGGAAGGATGACTGTCACACACAGGGATCCACCAACCTCTCGCACAGGTCCAGCGATCCATGGATGTTCAATTTCCTCCTTACCGACCAAGTCTCGAAGGTCGGTTGCTTCGCCGTTGAAAAGAAGCACGTCACCTTGGCGACACAACTCAAGTCGATCCGGGCGTTCTTGCGGGGACAAATTGATTTTCATCGCGATACTCCTTAGAACCAACGGCCAATGACACGCACGCGGACCTGAGCGGTGTCGGCCGCTTCAAAGTTTCGTGCGCCTGTCATTCGAAACAGTTGGAAGTTGCAACTCGAAACAGAGATTGTGCCTGCGCAAACGCTGCAAAGATCAGAAGTCGAAGGTGTGGCCGAAGTTGAGAGACCGCTCACATTCAAGATGGCGCTTGACACAACAACACCGCTGACCAAAGCGATGGGGTATGTCCAGGTCTCCGCTAATTTGGCCGCGTTTGCATAGACCAGCGTCAAGCTCGCCCAGCCCTCTGCAGTGCCGTCCGCATACCGAACAAACTCTCCATTTGCATTGCTTCCTCGTTCTATGACGCCCCCGTTTGGAACCCCACCGATTTCAATGACTGGCGCAACAAGATTGGCAGGGCTGTACCCAAAGTCAGCCCGCATCAATCGACCGGGCGTCGCGTCATTTGCAGAAGTTTGCACCGCGGCCCCACTGACAAGACCGCTTGTGGAATCAATTTTCAACGCCTCCGTCCAGCCAACGCCATCCGCCGAAACCTTTACAGACCAGTTGTCCTCTCCTGCGAGGCCCATCTCTGCGTGTCCGGTCCAATTTGTTTGAAACAGCAACGAGGCCGTGTCTGACGTCGAGTTTTTGTTCAGCTTTAGTTGGTGACCGGCACCTTCGTGGCTCAAAAGACTGGCTTCGGCAGCAACCGAAAACCTGTTGGTTGCGTCTGCGCTCGTGTTCACTCCCAATTCTGCGATCGAAGGAACCAGCCATTGCGACCCGTCGAACACCCGAAGCTCACCTTCCGCACGCCCCCAAGCGCGCCACCCCTGCTTCGGAGCAACGTACAACCACCCCGTGCCATCCCAATGGGCGAGCATCCCGTCTTGTCCAGCCCAGACCCCCGATGCACCAGCGCCCAGCGCAAAAGTGCTTCCCGCCTGTGGTGCCGATGGTGGTGTGGTGATGTTGAATGCCGCCACGCTCAGTTGCACAACGGCGTCCAGAACCTGCAAAGCTTCATTGTGCGTTACGTGCTTCTGCGCTTGGGCAGGATACAGAAAGGGCATATCCAGGTTGGGTGAAAGGTCGGACATCTGAAATCCTGTGTGCTGCGATCGGGAGAGCGAACGCTCGCATGGCTTTCTCAACAGGTACTGAAATGACCGAACGCTGGCGGCAGTCCGCACAACAGGCTGGACTGAAACCTTCGGCTGATTTACCTCTGAACAGACCACTCAACACTGACGGCCAGCCATGCACCCGACGGCATCACAAGCTTCCGACGCTCGCCCGCATATCGGTATTTTGCTAGCAACCTACAATGGTGCCGACTGCCTTCAGGAGCAGCTGGACAGTTTGGATGCACAGAGCCATACGGATTGGCAGCTCTTGGTCAGCGACGATGGGTCGACCGATGAAACCCTGAATATTCTGGATAACTTCGGTGCCTCACATCCCGTGACAATTTTCAAAGGTCGAGGAAACGGAGCGGCCGCGAATTTCATGTCACTACTGGCTCGGGCTGAGGACAACCTACCTGCTGGAAGCTGGATTGCATTTTGCGATCAGGATGACGTCTGGCTCTCAGACAAATTGGCGCGGAGTGTTGCTGCGGTTTCGGACGAAATTACAGAAGGACCCGCGCTTTACTGTAGTCGCACATGGGTGGTCGACGAAAACCTGAAGGGGCGCACATTGTCTGCAGCGCGACCCCGCCCACCCAGTTTTCTTAACGCGCTCGCACAAAACATCGCGGCTGGAAATACAATCCTTTTGAACGGAGCGGCTGCGCGGCTGGCAATGGAAGCGGCCAGAGAAACCTCTGATGTCGTGATGCACGACTGGTGGGCATATCAGATCGTCACCGGCGCTGGTGGTCTTGTGGTTCATGATGACACACCGACACTTCTGTATCGTCAACATGCAGGCAACGAGGTTGGCGCCAACAATGGTCTGCGTGCAAAACTAAATCGGCTGATGCGAATGATCCGTGGCGATTTCAAAGAGTGGAACGACATAAATGTCATCGCTCTAGCGGCCTCGCGTCATCGTTTTACACCACAAGCGCAAGCAGATCTCGACAGGTTTACCAAGCTTAGAAAAGCCCCTCTCTTGCGACGTCTGAGTGAATTGAAGGACTTAGGAATCTACCGGCAATCCAAAGCGAGCAACGTGGCCCTTTTTGTTGCCGCTTTTATTCGCCGGCTCTGATTGCGGGATAATTCTGGGTGTTTGCCGTTCTCGGATGTGTCCTATTCTGAAGAAAGTCATAGTGTCGGCACATTTCAATTAAATTATGCGGTTCAGTGAGTGTTGTTGTTGGGATTTTCGAGGTTTTGGAAACAGCGGGATGTTGCGAGGGGAGATGAAGAAAATAGCTGCTGCGATTTCAGTATACTCTTATTCTTGCCTTGCTAGCTGCAAAGGCTTGCGAAGGCGTGCGCTGACATTCGCTGCGGCCGTTCTCGCGACTTCGGGCCCAATGTTCGGGGATGCTTTGGCAATCGGCAAAACTACAAAACAGCACCAGATGGTTCTTTCTTGTCCGATGCCTCTGCCGGAGTCAGACAAACTGTGCAGAGCTCTAGCTGACGGCATCCGGGCAATTTCCCCTGATTCTGTGCTATACTTTGCTCAGGAGAATTTGGGCCACGCCAGCGGGACGCATGTGTCACTTGTTGTGACGTCTCAAAACCATTTTGGCATCATCGGGCATTTGGAATGGCGTACCGCGTCCTCTCCCAAGCCTTCAAAGGGTCCGGAAGTCCGCTTTGACGTGATGGACACCACATTGTCCGCCGAGTTTTTTCCGCACTTCGTTCAAGGTCTCCTAGAAGCGACGCCGGAATTTTTGGCCGAGTAGCCAGAGAATTGCTTCAAGCGATCGACTAAAGAGTAGGAAGTTCTTTTATGTGTTTTATGTGCGAAGCCACGGGTACCTATGACCCAAGCCGCCACTTTCAAGAAGGGTTAGTGCCAACTGCTTTGCCTGATTCCGCGGTTATTACCGAAGGAAGCGATGCACCAAGCACAACTGGCACTCCATACACGCTTTCGGCCGGCGACAGGTTCAACGGAAGTATTTCCTATGGCGGAGATTTCGACGTTGTTCGGATCGCTCTGGTCGAAGGAGAGACCTACACTTTCACGCTTACTGGAGGCAGTCTGAACGACTCCGTTCTCGCGCTCTATTCCTCTGGAACGCAACGACTTGATTACAGTATTGATGCCGGTTCCGGTCAAACGGCGACCATAACCTATACGGCGCTGTACACAGGCACATACTATTTGTCGGCACAGGGGTATTATTCGTCCGACGTGGGCAGCTACGCGATCGCAACGTCAGGCGTACCAAAACCGGCTCCCACAAATGGGTCACTGGACCAACTGGCGCGTTATCTGACAGACGGGTATTGGCAAGACACAGGCCGCAGCGCGCGATCTTTCGATACTTCCGGAAGCAACCAGATCACGGTCGACATCACCAAGCTTACGGCCGAAGGCCAGCAGCTGGCACGTTGGGCCTTCGAGATATGGGAGTCCGCCATCGACGTAAACTTTGTCGAGACTGGTTTGGGTTCCGGCTCGAGGATCGACTTTGACGATGTGTCAGCTGGGGCTTTCGCAAACTCCGTGGTGTTTGGCGACACAATCTCTCGTTCATGGATCAACGTATCGACCGACTGGTTGACGCAGGCGGGAACCAAAATCGGAACCTACTCGCTGCAAACATTTGTCCACGAAATCGGACACGCACTCGGTCTTGGTCACCAAGGGTCATATAACGGCGCCGCAACCTATGGCTACGGAACCGACGAAACCTTCACCAACGACAGTTGGCAAATGTCTGTAATGTCGTACTTTTCTCAGAACAATAACCACACAACCGACGCATCCTTCGGTTTTGTCTCCAGCCTTATGCTGGCGGACATTCTGGCCGGGCAGACACTCTACGGCGCATCCACCGCCACAAACGGAAACACCACTTGGGGCGCCAATACCAATCTCAGCGGCTATTGGGCGACCCTCTTTGGGGAACTCTTTGACGGTGTGGATTCCGCCGACGTAGCCAACAATGCTCAGGTTTTCACCATCTATGACAATGGCGGGAACGATACTTTTGATCTGTCCTCTTCGACGTTCAACAACCGCATCGACATGAACGACGAAACCTTCTCGGATTTGAATGGCGGGACAAAGAACCTTGCCATCGCTCGCGGCACAATTATCGAGAATTTCATCGGCGGTTCGGGTGCGGACACGGTTCAGGGTAACGAAGCCGCAAACAACATTGCCGGCGGAAACGGCAACGACTCCCTCCTTGCCGGCATGGGAAACGATACGCTGCTTGGCGGCGACGGGTCTGATCGCATGTTCGGTGGCCTGAACGCGGACCGTCTGGAAGGCGGCGATGGCAAGGACGTCCTGCGCGGCGACGCAGGCTATGATATGCTGGTCGGCGGATCTGGCGCAGACATTCTTCACGGCGGAAACGGAAATGACAGCGCCTTTGGGGGCATGGGTCAGGACCGTTTTTGGGGCGGCAATGGAAACGACTCCTTTGTTGGAGGCAATGGGAATGACAAGGCTTTTGGACAGGGGGGTGACGACATCCTCCAAGGTGGCAACGGTGCTGACTCGCTAACTGGAGGCAACGGTTTTGACACGCTGACTGGCGGGGTTGGCAATGATCTGTTGAGTGGTGGCGGAAACGGCGACACGTTCATTTTCCAAAGCGCTCACGGCAACGACACCATCACCGATTTCAACGAAGGAAATGATCTGGAAAAGATCGACTTGTCGGCCATCGCCGGTGTCTCAGATATCAACGACCTGTTGACCAATCACATTCTATCTTCCGCTGGAGGAAACGTGGTCATCGACACAGGAGCAGGCACAATCACGCTTCAAGGTGTGAATCTGGCACATCTAGACGCCAACGACTTCCTATTCTGATGGGCTATTGCCTCGTCAGCGTATAGCGAAATCCGGATCGCAGCGGTTTCTCCAGTTTGGTCACTGTGCCATCAGCCCAGCGAATTTGGCCGCCGATGATCTCTTGTGCCTCGCCAAGGCCAATATGCACTTCGGGCGCGTCAAAACTCATGAAACCGCCACCCATCTGCACTTCCCGCGTGCGGGTTACACCAAGACCGTCTGTGACTGTTATAAGCGCACCAATGCCGTCGCGATTTCCACGTAGGTCATTCAAGCGGAGAACCACCGCGTTGGATTCCTGGGTATTGTTCAAAAACGCCACCAGCGGCCCGTTAACGGGATGTGTGATCATATCTAGATCGCCATCTCCATCCATGTCGAAAGCCGTGGCCGAAGCGGTCATCAAATAGTCTTCCAACCCAAACGGACTGGATGCTTCGGCAAAAGTCCCGTCGCCCAAATTGCGAAAAAACAGATTTGAGGGGCTGACCTCATTCGGTACCCATGTTCCGTTCACAATATAAACGTCCTGCCACCCGTCATTGTCGAAATCCGCGACTTTTGTATCCCAACTCCAGCCGCCAACTTCCAGGCCGCGCTCTGTAGCGGTGTCGGCAAAAGGTGCACCCTGTGTATCGCTTTCCAAAAGCACATTTGCCCGCTTAACCTGAGGCAAAGCCGCATCTGCCTCCGACTGGGTGATCCTGCGCGGAGGCATGAAATGAATCTCGCAATAACTTTGCGCCACCCACTGATCGGCGGGGATCAATCGACAAACTTTGGGATCCCGTTTCTGTATCGCAAGGTCTTTTATCAACATCGCCTTGCATTCCGCCGCCTGCCGACCACCGAGTTGCTGACACTTTGTAGCGTAGGTCGGGTTGAAGTTGTTCCCCGAGCGATACCAACGCTTGATCGACATGTTTTCACGGCACGTTTCGGCTGCCTGCGTGTCTTCTATGCGATCACAGTATTGCGCGAGTGGCTGCATCTTGAGGCGGTCCGAAACACCAGAAGACCGGCCCGCTATCTGAACGGCGTATACTTCAGGCAAACCGTCATTCAGAAGGTCCGCAACCTTCAGGCCCATTGTCGTCGTGGGTACATGTTCGACAAGGTTGTCCTGATAGGTGATCGCCTCGAACCCTCCAGTCCCATCGCCTAAATAATAATAGTCCGGTATTTCGAAGTCGTTGCCCACCAGAAGGTCTGAATGACCATCAGCGTTCATATCGGCAAAAAGGATCGACAGTGTTTCGCCTGGAATTCCTGGCAGGTCAGTAAACGCTGCATCCGATAGAGAGCCGTTGTCGTTCCAGAGGATACGGTTACGAGATTCCTCTCCCGGAATGCGCCGATACCAACCTGCCGCCCAATTTCCGAGCGCAAGATCCAGATCCCCGTCCCTGTCTGGGTCACCGAAGCTCATCGCGAGCGCTAGAATGGCATCGTCCCGATTTGCAATCGGCTCTGGCGTTTCCGTCACAAGTCGACCCAATTCGTTTTCCACAAGGAAAATGCCACGCCGATAAGTCGCCACCACAATCTCTCGCCAACCATCGTTATCGACGTCCACAAGAACCGCATTGAACACCGGTAATTGATCGAGTGGCCCGCCCGCAACGGCAATACGCTCAAACTGTCCCTGTCCGTTGTTGGAATAGACATACAGACCGACTTCTGTGGATGCGATGACCAGATCCACGTCGCCATCGTTGTCGATGTCACCGCTGGAAAGGCTGCGGCCCTCCCAGAAAGGCGGCCACATATCACGCATGGAAAATTCTACCGGTTTGTCGATACCAAGCGCTTGCGCCTCCATACGGGTAAACGGTGCGTCACCGGCAGAAGAACGCGGCGCGAATGGTTCGGACGAGATCACCAACTCTGCTGAAGGGCTCGCAGCGGCAGACATGAACCGGGTCGTCTTCGGGCCTTCGCCGGTCAACAATTCCAGCGCTCTTTGGCTTTGATAATCATGCCAACCTTGCACAAGCGCGCCTGCAGCGACGCCGCATATCAATACAGCACCCGCGATCATCGTTGCGGCACGTGCTCCCATCGATTGAGTCACGATGAACCATGAGTAGACTGAAAAACTGCCAAGTGTGATGAGCAGTGCCATTGCGTATCCGTGCGCAAGCCCGGCAGCCAGCAGCACTCCTACAACTACAACGTCAAATGCAATTGGTACTGGGAGAAATAATCCCACAGCCGCGATCGCGACCAACGCCAAAACGCCGTAGGGCAATGTGGTGATCAACTCCCCTGGCAACAAAGTTATCGCTACAGCCCCGAGGAATCCGGCGAGAAACATGAGCGGGACTGTCATTTTAAATATGAACCAAAGGTTTTTGGCGAAATCCGCCACAACGCCCATAACAGCTTTACCCAAAGGCTCGGACTTAGCCTGACCTAACTCAGCAGCGGTCCAAGGCTGGGGAGCGGAAATCTCGGGGGAAGGTGTTCGAACTTCATCAGGCAAAACACGCGCGATAGCAGGAACCGCCACTAGGATAATGATGAGCGAAACTGAAAGCTTGGCAGCGACCATGTAAAACGGAAGCAAAGACAGAGCCAGCGTTAGTACCACCACGTTCAGCGTTGGCGATGCCATCATCGCGGCAAGTGTCGTTTCTGCACGCAACCCTCCTGCGTGCATTCCCCGGGCAATTGGGGCCGCACAGTTCACGCATACTCCCAAGGGCGTTCCAATCGCCAATCCGAGGGTCGCATTCGCGAGTCCACCCCGAAAACTGCGCTGTGTGACATAGCCCATCAAGGTGAGGAACGTTGCCGCGAAGAGCACACCGAAAGTCATGCCTTTTTTGTTGGTGTTAAGCCAGTTCAGCGTGGAATAGCCGATTTTTTCCAGCGTCCCCATGGCTGCATCAATCGGAACCACAGCATCAAAGCTCAGAGGATCGTCCAATTGGATCGCACCGCTCATCATCGCCTTTTCATCCAGCGCCGGATAACGTGATCCGGTCCAGAACATAACAGCAAGAGCGATCAACACTATTAAACAGATCAGAAATCGACTGTTTCGTCCTTCTTGGACGAAAGCGAAACTGTGCATGGCCTACCAATCCGGTTGCAACTGTTGCGGCGAGAGTTGTTCCATGACTGTATGAACGCAATTCAGACGTAGGTCCATCTCGGCAATGAACTGGGCGTTATGCCGTACTGTTGGAGACAGCCTGTACAGGCGGGAACGTAGTGCAACTTACAAAAAAGTGCCGAGGATTTGCCCCGGCACTTTTCGATTCTCTGTTGACTGAAGGTCTCGGAAAAACCGTTGAACCTCAGTCCTCAACTTGCTGCAGCTGCGAGTTCAGACGCTCGATCTCTTCTTGCTGAGCAAGCGTGTACAGCGTCAGCTCTTCAACCTTGCGCAACAGGGTCAGCTGCATGTCGTTCATGTTAAGGCCATTGGCGTTTACCTCTGCCGCGGACGGAACGTCGGGGAGGTGGCCGTTCTGATCAATGAACGCGCGCACTTCAGACAGTGTGCGCAGATCATAGTCATCTTCAAAAACATAGTCCGGAACGTTCAGGCCGGTACCATTGATTGTCACGCCTGAGGCATCAAACACCGCAAACGGGGCGTTGAAAGCAGAGCCTGCAAGTCTAATTTGTTCGTCGCCAAGGTTAATCTGAGAAACAGGCGTGTTAGCAGCGCTCAGGCCAACGAAACGACGGTTGTTGGCGTTGGAAGTCTGCAAACGGATTTGAACTGCGCCACCATCGGTTTGTTCAAATTGCGTTTCAACGTGGTTGCCCGAACCGGTACGGCGAACGTGTAAATCTTTCTCCGGAGAGTCCGTGCCCAAGCCGATATCACCGTTTGCGGCGATGAAGATCGAGTCTTCCGGTGCGCCGGGCTTGGCGCGGAAGAACAGCCTGGAGCCGTTGGTCACATCGCGAATGAAGAAGTTCGCTTCGTTGGCTGCAACGTCATAAGTTTGAGGTGTAAACCCGTCAGAGCCGTCCTGCTCAAGACGCAGTGTGGGCGTGTTGCCTTCGACGATGTGCACGTCGACGGCGGGGTTCAGGGTTTTCACACCGATGTCGCCGTCGGCTTCAACCACAAGAGTGTTCGCTTGCGCACCGGCCTCTACGCGGAAAGGCACGCGACCAGCGGTACTGTCCTCAATCGCCAGGTAGTTTGCACCACCGTTAGAGCTGTCGTTTGCCACGATGCGCCAGTCGTTGCTTGGGAAACTAGCCGAAGTGGACGTATCGCTGAAGTGGATACGAAGGTTGTTTTCCTTGAGGCGGAGCGTATCGAAGCTAAAGCTCTCGCCGTTTACACAGTCGTTGCCGACACAGAGGCTGAAGGTAACGATGACATCGTCGTTGAATACTTGATCAGCGCTTGCAAAGCCGGCCATGAGGCAAAACGCCGAGGCGGTGCCGGCGAGTTTGCTAATTGTTTTGGTCCCAATTTGTTTCACGTTTGAGTCTCCCTGAATAAAGACCGAGGCGTCCCTCGGGATGTCCATTGGATCAGTTGTTGTCGTCTTCTTTGATGTCCTCCGGCGTAACGATAACACCGCGCGAAACGGTGAAGGAGCCGGAGGTATGGTAGGATTTCGCGACCGTATCACGAGCCGCGTCGCCGCGACCGTTGTTCGTCTGGTTCACGACTTTTTCCTGTTCGGTTGTCGCAGCGCTAAGTTCGAAGTGATAGACGCCGTCGACGACATCACGACCGGGCAGCTGATAAACCGGTGTTCCTGCATTGGTGAACAGTTCTGTCATTGTGCCATCAGGCGAAAACACTTTGAGAGTCGCATTCGTCATGCCCCCCCAGTTTTCAAACCACAGCGCGTTCGAGTTGTGCTGCTTGACTGGCTCGGAAGCCGCAAGCACCCCGTTCAAAAACGAAAATGCCAGCGCTGTCGCCAGCGCGATTACATGGCCAGTTCTGCGTGCCATTATTGTGTCCCTGTTTTTGCCGGCGCCATATTTCTTCGGGCCGACAATCGCTAAGACGGGCTTCTCGCTCGTCCTGATCAACATCATAACGTGTAGATCACGGGAATTTAACTCATTTTTTACCAAAAATGAAAAACATTGACCCTGCGTCAACTTGGCGATTGATCATTTGGCCTCTCGCCACCTGATTTCGGCCTCTTGCTGGGCCAATGCAACCTGAGCAGGAGTGAGGGTAATTCCAAGGCTCGCGGCCATTCCGTCAGCGGCCGGAAGACCACCCGCCATGGCCAATGTGACCCACATTTGCGCAACAACGAAGTCCTGCAAAACACCCTCACCAAGGAAATGCAGCCTTGCCAAATTGGCCATTGATGGAGCATGTCCGCGATCGGCCGCCTGCGAAAACCAAAGCGCTGCGGAACGGGGGTCGCCCTGCTCCAGTGCCAACCAACCGGCCAAAAACTGCGCAACCGGGTCCCCAGCCTTTGCCTGAACCTCAGTTCTGACAGCAAAATCGATTCTCTGCTGAGGCTCTTCGGGCACGGGCGCCAACCGGTTATCAAAAATCGCGAAACCTCGCGCTTCGTCGCTGCCCTGTCCGCCTCGCCGGTACCACAAGGCGGCAGTTTCGTCGCTCTGCGGCACACCGAATCCGTTGTCATATAAAACGCCAAGATTCGTCATGGCCTGCTGGAGGCCGCCTTGGGCTGCACGTTCAAGGAGTCGGGCGGCTTTTTCATAGTCCTGCGCAACCCCGTCCCCTCGTACATAGAGCAGTCCAAGGTTATTCATTGCGCGCGGATGTCCATTTGCTGCGGGGGCTTCATAGAACTGACGCGCGACATCAAAATTTTGCGCAACGCCGGTGCCATTCTGGTACATCACACCAAGGCTCACTGCCGCATCAGGATATCCGAGATCCGCTGCGATCCTGTATTGAGCTACCGCCTCTTCCAGCGCGCCCGTCGCCTCCAAGGCCCGCGCAAAATCAAAAATGTATTCCGGCTGGCCTGCCTCCGCTGATTTGCCGAGCCAATAAAGGGCTCTGACTTCGTCGGCCGACTCACCGCCCAAGCCAGCAAAAAGGTACTTGCCCAACTGATGCTGAGCGCCGTGATGACCCATTTCCGCGGCCTTCAAGTAAAGCGCGGCGGCGCGCCCATGATTTTGGGGAACCTCGACGCCCTGATGAAACCTGTTGGCTTCCTGAAAGATTGAGTCAGCATCGTCTTGCGCCCACGCGGCAAACGCCCAAACGTTCAGCGCACAAATAGCAATAGCGCAGACGAGGTGCCTCATGGCTTCGACCTGCCGGTTGGCGCCTCCTCGACAAAAGCGCGTGCCGCCGCCTGTGCTGCGTCAATCTGTTCTGGTGTCATAAGGTCGGTCAAAACATCGCGGCTTTCCGCGGCCGATTTATGACCTCGCGACGCTGCGAGGTTGAACCACATGTGTGCGGCTTCTAAATCCTGCGAAACACCGGAACCCGTGCTTAGTGCCTCTCCCAGCAAAAACTGAGCATGCGCCTGACCCTGACGCGCTGGCGCTTTCAGATACGCCAGACCCTCCGAGGCCCGCACCGGATCACCCAGCAAAAGAGCACCAAGCGCGATCGCAGCAGGAGTCACGCCGCTTTCTGTTTGTTTCTCCAGCCATGCGATCGCGGTCTCGTCACCAGCTTCCGCAACCTCAGCAACAAGTGGAACGAGGTCGTGAGGCGCCATTTCGTCATCCAGCGCACCCGACAGCGCAAGCCGCTTCAAGGCATCTTTCGAGGGATCATGACCAGCATCGGCTGCCTTTTGATACAGTGCTACAGCCCGAGGCAAATCGGCGTCCGTCCCCCGGCCAAGTTCGAGGAAGGCGGCTTGCATTGCGATTGCGCGAGGGAGATTGGTTGCCGCAGCGCGCTCTATATAGGCGAACGCAAGAACATCGTCGCGCTCGACTTGCTCGCCGGTTCCATACATCAAACCAAGGTTAAACAGAGCGCCGGGTTCGCCCGCATCGGCGGCTTTGGTGAGCCACTCAATCGCAGCGTCAGTGTCCTGATAGACCCCTTCACCCTGCAAATATTTTGTTCCAACAATCCGCATTGCCAAAGGATGACCGCCTTCGGCTGCTTTGCGAAACCAATCTAAAGCTTCGTTCCGGTCTTGCTTTGCGCCTTGACCACTTTCCAGCGCGTTCGCCAAAAAGAACTGTGCTGGAACGTGACCGTCGCTCGCAGCTCGCCGCAGCCAATCCAACGCTTTTTGGGTGTCCATTTCTGTCCCGATCCCGCGGGAATACAGGCGGCTCAATTCATAGGCAGATTCAACATGGCCCTGTTCTGCGGCCGCACGAAACCATACAAACGCATCGCGCTCGTTTTGCTCTACGCCATCACCGGCCAGAGACAGCAATGCGAGATAGTACTGAGCCTCTTGCTCGCCACGGGTAGCACCATCCTGCAACAGCCGAGCTGCGCGCTCCGCATCGCGCGGCACCTCACCGCCGCTCAACAAAAGACGGGCAAGCAAGGTATGAGCAGGCGCATATTCCGCTTCTACGGCTTTTGACAGCCATTCAGCGGCTTCTTGAGGGTCAACCGGACCACTGCGCTCATCCAGCAAAATTCTGGCGTAGCGATAAGCCACATTCCCCGTTGGCTCGGTCTCCGCCAGCATTTTCAGACCAGCGCGGACTGCGGCGAAATCCTGAGCGCGATACGCGTTTTCAATCTCTTCCATTGTGCTTGGAACAACAGGCGAATCGGTCGCGTCTTCAGCGGCAGAAACAGTTGCAATCGCAGTTGAAACCAAAAGCGCGAGAACCAGTTTACGGGTCATGAAATCTCAATTTGTTTTTTCTGGACGCACCCCAACGGCGCGGTTCATTTTGGCGCGGAGAATGCCTTCAGTCGCCGGTCAGGTCCAGTGCGTAATCCGCTCTCATTCATGCCGGAACAATCACTGCTGTCGCATAAGCCACCCAAAGTAGCGCCCCTGAAAGACAGAGCGCCGCGCCGAATGGAAACGGGGTTGCAACGTTAACCTGCTTGCCCGACACACGTAAAACCAATGCGCTCGCCAGCGTCAACAGAGCCGCAACAAGGATCAACAACGGCAGATCCAAAGGCCCCGCAAAAGCTCCTAATCCCGCCATAAGCTTCACGTCGCCCAAGCCCAGCCCTTCACGACGGCGAAAACGCAAGTAAGCCCACCGCAAAATCAGGAAACTCATGCTCCCGAGAACCGCACCGGCTAAGGCGGCTCCCGTAGCCATGCCCGGCAACACCAGGCTTCGAAGAAGGACAAGACCAAACAACGCTCCCGTGAGCAAATCGGGAAGCCTCATCCATTTTAGGTCCGCCGCAAACAGCGCCAACAACAGCCAAAGAAATGCCAAATCGACAGCCATCGCATGTATCGGCCAACTCTCAGGCCACAGCAAGATAAGCACCAGCGCAATCACCAAAGCCGAGACTTCCATCGCCAACAACCACTGCGGCACGGGAGCACCGCAGTGGCGACACACACCACGCGAGGCGAAAAAAGAAACCAAAGGAATCAGATCGCGCCATGTCAGCGCGTTGCGGCAGCTACGACAGCGAGACCGGGCAATCAAAGCGTCTTCACCACGCGGCAATCTGTCAATCAGCACCGCCAGAAAAGATCCAACCGCGGGCGAGAGCAGGATCAGAAAAATGATCACCCCACCATCCGGACCAACTATAGCATCTGTTTGAAACATAGTGTGGTTCTACGGTCCGGAAGCACGTTTGCCAATTGCCAGCCCCCCAGCAGCCCGCATATGATGTGCCAAAACAAATACGGGACAATGCGGGGCGAAAATGCACAACTCAGGTGACACGGAACACACGCGCGACTCGGGGTTTTCCTTGCTGGAACTGATGGTCGTGGTGGTGATCCTTTCGGTGCTTGCTTTGGTGATTGTGCCGCGCGTCATCGACCGCCCAGATCAAGCCCGCGCGGCTCGCGCGCAAGCCGACATCGCAGCCATCGTGAGCGCCGTGAACCTTTATAGGCTCGATAATTTCCGATACCCGACCACGGAACAGGGTCTGGCCGCGCTTGTCACCGCACCCACTTCGGAACCCGCTCCAAAAAATTGGGCTACCGGCGGATACATGGATCGTTTGCCCGTGGACCCCTGGGGGACACCTTACCAATATCTCGCACCCGGCGTGCATGGAGACTTTGACGTGTTTTCCTACGGCGCAGACGGGGCGCAGGGCGGTTCAGGCGCTGACGCCGATATTGGGTCCTGGACCCTCGGGCAGTGAAACCCGCCGACGCCGGTGTTAGCCTGATCGAGTTACTGGTCGTTGTTGCGGTCTTGTCTGTGCTGGCGGTAGGAATATCTCTGCCTTTGCGAAACGACGGGAACAATGCCCCTTCTGACGCTGCAAGATTTCAGTCTCTATTTGAAAACAGTCGAACACTCGCCATTCACAAGCAGCAATTGCGTGGTCTGCGTATCGAACCCCGCGGGGTCGCCTTGATGGCGCGAACACAAGGCGGCTGGGAACAATCAAGCCAGATAATTCGTTGGCGCGGCCGCGTTGCCTTCCAGAACTTGGGTCCGATTGGCGCGGGTCAAAGCTTTGACTCTCCGGAAGTTACCTTTCTACCGAATGGACAAACCACTGCGTTTCAAATTAGGTTCTTCAGCTCGGAAAGTGGCAGCGCTTCCTGTGAAAGTGATGGCTGGGCGGAGGTCACATGCAGCCAGAACTAGAGACTAATATTGCCGAAAACGGCCAATCCGACGCGGGGCTTAGCCTTCTGGAGCTGGTTGTTGCTGTGTTCGTCATGGCGGTGGGAACGCTCGCGGTGCTGACCGCAGTGGATCAGTCCGGAATTACCATAACACAGGAGAAAGCCCGCCTTCTCGCCGGGGTTGTCGCGGACAATCGCGCCGAAGAACTGCGTTTGCCCGGCGGGCGGGCTCTGCCGGCAGAAGTCACCATGGGCGGATTGCGGTTCCGAATAACCGAGACCCTGCGTGGGACAGAAGGCGGTTTTACCGAGGCAACCATTCGGGCACAACTTGCCGAAGGCAACGGAGGCCCGGGCGCGCTTCGGATAACCTGGATCGCTTCGCCCAACGCGGGTCCGGGGCTATGAAAGTTCAATCCGATGCCGGACTGTCATTACTTGAGCTCGTTGTGGCGATGGCGCTCTTTGCTTTGGTCGCAGTCATGGGTCTGCAGTTGATGACAGGAACGCTGCGGATGCGGGACAGACTGGAGACGAGTTCAACCGAAACCGCCGAATTGTCGCGCAGCCTGGCTCTTTTGCGGGCCGACATCGCCAACGCAGCACCGCTTCTGTTCAACCCACCGGGAGATTCACGGCCTCTTTCGGCACTTCTGTCCACACCTGGCGGATTCGAAATTTCTGTTTCCGGCCAATCCGACCTGCCACCAGTGGATGCATTGGGATTTCACAGGATTGAATGGCGAGTAACCTCGGAAGGGACGCTGACGCGTCAGCACTGGCCCGTGTTGGCACCCGCCAACGCAACGGCAAAAAGCCCTGAGCAAACCGTATTGTCTGGCGTTTCCTCTCTGTCACTTCGCACGTATTGGCCCGTCCGCGGCTGGGTTGATGGCACAAACGACCCGAATCCGGCTCCGGCGACCACCGCGCCAGCACAAGACAGTGACCGCGGTCCGCTGGCGGCAAACGGATACACGGACCAACTTCCTGTCGCGGTGGAAATCACTCTGCGCACACGCGATTTCGGAAATCTACGCCTTGTCGAGGTGCTGCAATGAACGACAATCGTGGCTTTGTTCTTTTGAATGCGCTGATCCTTGTCGCGGCCTTGTCCGCTGTGGCCGTTCTCTTGCTGTCTCGTGCAAACGAGAGTTTTGCCCGCCGGCTTGCTGATCAGGACGCCGCGCAATTACGACTGGCTCTGGATGGAGGCGAGGCAATGATGCGAACCGCTCTTCTACGGGATGTTCGTAGCATCGATCATGCCAACGATTCCTGGGCGCAGGAATGGGAAGCTATTCCGGTTGATCGCGGCACACTTTCGCTAAAACCCTATGATCTTCAAGGCCGCTTTAACGTGAACTGGCTGGCAAACCCGGAGGACACATTCAGCCGTGCCGCTTTCGACCGCCTGTTACAACGTCTCGGGTTACCCGCCGCACGGGGTGATGCACTCGCGAAGTTCCTCACACCCGGACAAAAGCAGGACAGTTTTGAAAACCGAACCCCACCAATCACGCACGTTGGTGGCCCTGTTCTGATGTTAGAACAGCTTCGCATTATGCCCGAATGGCGTGAAAATGAACTCGACAAACTGCTGCCATTTATCTCCGCCTTACCAAGCGACAGTGTACTCAACGTCAATACAGCGCCACCCGAAGTTCTGGATGCCATGTTGCCGGGTGTTCCATTGTCAGGCTGGAACCGGCTTACAAACGAACGCCTCCGCGAGCCTCTTGTTTCAATAGATGACTTTCGTACCCGGCTTGGTGGTGTCGGTGGCTTCGAGGTTGCCGGAAATCTGGAAGACAATCGTTTCTCAGTTGCGACCGACTGGGTGGCCGTGGAACTGACCGCCACAACAGAACCCGAAGGACGTGGCAGGAGAGTGACACGCCTGACCGTCTTTGAACGTCGTCCGCTTCCTCTTGCGCCACGGGTCGCTTATCGTTTGTCAGATAGGCCATGATGCAGGATCAAGACATGACGCTGACGGGTGTCACACCCACCAAAGCCGGCCCGGAAGGCACCACCCTTGTGCCGGGCGAGCTTGTGCCCGTTTTACCGCTTGATCTGCCTGTATCGTTGCGCGGAAGCACGCGCGAACAAGTGGCCAGGCGTCAACTCGAGGACAGCGCCTCTTTAGACCCTAACACTGCGGAAATCCGTCCTTTCGCACTTTCCGGAAACGACAAGAACTGGACCCGCGCGCTTGTTGCGGACCAAAAGTTGATCATCGACTGGGTGGCGGCCGCACCGTCAGATTGTAAAGCCGTGCTTCCTGACTACGTCGCCCTTCCTGCCGCATCTGGTCTGTGGAGCTTCCGATACGACGAAGCCGAGGAGCGATTGTTGGCACGCCTGGGACTGGACGATGGATTTACAACAGAAATCTCATTGGCTCCTTTGCTGCTTGAACGTGCTCTTTCCGAAGGCCCCTCACCAGACGCGATTCTGTGGGAAGGGCCTGAGTTAGAGACTGTTTCCGCGCTTTTTGACACCGCGGGCCTACCCAGAGTGCAAAACTCTCAGGATGCCGGGGCCAAAATCCTTGGTCATGGCGAATTGGCGCTGGATTTGCGAAAAGATCCGTTCGCAACGCGAGCACACCTAAGACAAGCAGTGTTGCCGTGGCGCTGGCCAGTAATCATTGGCTTGATTGCCGTGGGCATATGGGCCACCGCCCAAACGGTTGCAGTCGATGCCCTCCGGCAGGAACGTGACATTGTGACTGCCCGAACGATGGATGTCGTTCGCGCGCAGTTTGTTCCGTCTGGCCCAGTCTTGGATGTCCGTACGCAGGTCAGTCGTGTCATCTCGGAAGCCCGCGCAGAGGCGCTTTTAAGCGACGACGGATTATCCCCTTTGGCGCTGTTTGGCGAAACTGTCGATCTGATTTCCGCTCCCGGCGTGACCCCTGAACGAGTGGAATATCGCGAAAACGACGGGCTACGGTTGGTTCTGGAAGTGGCCGACTTTGCGACCGGCGAAGCACTGGTATCTGCACTAGGTGACCTAAACCTGAGCGTTGATGTTGTGCGTTCCGAAGCAGGTGGTGAGCGTTCCGGCGTTTTGCTTGAACTGATACTGGAGACGGCGAATGACTGATCGGCTGATTGACCTGCTAGGCCGTCTTTCTGGCCGGGAACGGGCTCTACTTGGTGTGCTCGTCGGCGTCATTGCGCCTCTTGCGCTATGGTTTGGACTGCTCGCACCCTTGGCACAGGATCGGGTAACTGCACTTTCGTCTCTGAACGAAGCACGGGCATTGGAGGCTTGGGTTAATGACCGAGCCGCCGAGAACGCGCTGCTTCGCGCCACTGCACCCCAAAAATCTCCTCCAGCTATTGGCGCGTCTGGCGTCGAACAGACACTGATTTCCTCTGGTCTGCGAGAAAGCCTGTCGGGACTTTCGGACCCCGGTGACGGAACGCTTGCCCTACGGTTTGACGAAGTGGCATTCGATGCTCTGATACTTTGGTTGTCTAACAGCGAGGCGGTTTGGGGCTACGAACTCAACAGCTTCAGACTGGAGCGGACTGACGTTTCAGGCGTGGTGTCTGCCGAGCTGGCACTGCACCCTCGAAACTGAGACCCTGAAAAACAGTCTCTAACCCAGGGATTTCAACCTTAGTTCGATCTCTTTCAACCGCCCAGCCATCGACCCGATCGAATCCATTTCAGGGCTGATTTTCAGAGCTTCCGTAAGGGCTGAGCGCGCGGAACTGAAGTGGCTTTTGGCCAGTGGGAAATCGCCCGCCTGCGCTGCATCTCGACCCAGTTCATCCTGCGCTGTTCCCAACACATACAATGCCGCTGCCCGATCCGCTCCTTCGCTGCCCTGCGCCAGGAACCTCGCTTGTGCACTGGCTTCCGCGTATTCTTCACCTCGCAACAAGCTATGCGCGTATTCCAGCCGCACAGCTGCTTCGTTCGGACCGGCGGTCTCGACCAGATCAGCGTAAATCCGGTTGGCGCGGTCATACTTTCCCGCTTCAAGTGCGCTGCGCGCCGAAGCATAGCGCGAAGCAAACGAGGTGCCTTCGCCGAACGAACCGCCGAAATTGCCATCCCCACCGCAAGCCGCGACAAGGCATAGGCACACGCCTGCCATAGCGTTTCTGAGAATTGATCCTGCCTGCATCACATGCTCTTTATATTCTTTGGAAAAACCCTACCATGAAGCGCGCATCCGCGTCCACAATCTCGAAAGGCCTTCGCCGCCCATGCCCATTTCTTTCGCCCTGCGGCACCAGCATATTTCGAGAAAAACAGGTGCGCCATGCGTCTGATTGCCTTCGTTTTTACTCTGGCTGCTATGGCCGGGCTGGCGTTTGCCGCGCTTGAGCTTCAAACAGCACTCTCAAATCCCGTGCCGCCCGCGGATCAACGGGTCGCATCCGCAAAACCTGCTCCCGACGTAACGCGCAACGAGCCTCAACCACCGATACGATGGCCTGCTCTCTTTGGCACCGTAGTCGCGGAAGAACCTCAACCGCCAGCGCCACCGACACAACCGCGCGAACCTCAGCCGCCCAAGCCACCGGCTCCTCCGATAGACAGCCTTGGCTACACTCTCAAAGGCATGGTTCGTACTGGTGCCGAAGATGGGAGAGGCGACTGGGCCATTGTCGGGCATCCGACCGGCGACCAGCTTTTACGGGTTGGCGATGAACTCACCGACGGCATCACAGTGGTTGAAATCACCGAAGAGGGTCTCTGGGTCGACAGAGGTGGAGAACGGGCTCTTTTGGGATTTGTAAAAGAATAACGGCACAACCAACTGAGGGCATTTGGCCACAGGGTGTGTACCAAGTTCTGTCAAATCCAATTTTCAATAGGGACAAAACCGGTCACGCAAGATACCCTCTGCGACAATAACGCCAAAAATTGGCGAACACATGAGGCAAGGGCAGAGCACCCCGCGAGACAAGTTTTTCATGCCACGGCAGGTCCGGCGGTGTGATGGTGACGTGAATCGCGGCTTGTTTGGCCCCAACAGGGCAGGCAAACCATGTTGAAACACCCTTTTCGCACACTTGTTTTGACCTTCGGTCTGGCAATTGCACAGTTGTCGGTGGCAACATCCCCGGTCCAAGCACAAGTGGAACTGGACCTGCGTGACGCGGATTTACGCAGCTTTGTTCAGATTGTCTCCGAAGCCACCGGACGCAACTTCGTTCTCGACCCTCAAGTCAGAGGAACCGTTACGGTTCTGGCTCCGCAAGGCCTTGCACCCGACGCATTGTACGAAGTGTTTCTCAGTGTGCTTGAACTCAATCGTCTGACAGTGGTCGAAGGCGGCGCTGTGACCCGCATTGTGCCTATGACCGTTGCGCGTGAACTCGCAGACGGTTCGGCGCTTCCAACTGATAGTGCCGGCTATGAAACCCGCGTCATCAAGGTCAACCATGCCTCCCTGGACGAAGTAATCACAGTCATCCGCCCCCTGTTGCCCTCAGAAGCGGTAATAACGCCTGTACCAGGGTCAGGCTTGCTGATCCTTTCGGACCGCGGCAAAAACCATCGCCGCATTTCAAACCTCATCAAACGCCTCGACCAACCGCGTGATGACACCATCGAACTGATCCGCCTTAACAACGCCAGCGCCGCCGAAATGGTCGGAGTTGTTGAAGGCATGGGACTGCTTCGTGGCGGCGCGACCGTTTCTGTCGACCGCCGCTCCAATGCACTGATCGTTTCTGGCTCGGATGAAGTGCGCGACACTGTTCGCGCATTGGTCACCAAACTTGATCAGCGCGGAACCGTGACCGTCAGCAGCGTCGAACAACTCAACTACGCTGATGCCTCCGCTCTTGCCGACGTTGTCCTGCGCAGCTTTGCCGACCAAAGCGAGCAGGGACAGCTCGTTCGTATCGTGCCGGAACTTCAGACCAACGCATTGTTGATCACCGCTCCGCGCGACATGATGCGAGACATTACAGCTATGGTTCGCCACCTTGACCGTCGCCCGACGCAGGTCCTCGTGGAGGCGGTTATCTTTGAACTTTCCGTTGAAGGCTATTCGGATCTGTCCAGCCAATTCGCTGGCGTTATTAACAATGCGATCGTTGGCGGCGTTCAATTTACGCTAGAAGGACGCCCAAGCCTGACCAGCCTTATTTCCGCTGCCGTGAATGGCGAAGTGGTAAACCCAGGAGACGGCGGTGTGTTTGGCGGCGGTAACCAGAGCGGCGACAATGCGTTCTTTGGCTTCATCTCAGCGCTTGCTTCAACCAGCTCAGTGCGCCTGCTCAGCACACCGTCAATCATGACCCTAAACAATCAGGAAGCCGAAATTGTTGTTGCGCAAAACGTTCCCTTTGTGACCGGCTCCTATACATCCACCGGCAACAATTCGAACCCTGAAAACCCGTTTCAGACCATTGAGCGACGAGACGTTGGCTTGACGCTTAACGTGACACCGCAAATCAACGCAGACCAGACCGTCCGCCTTCTAATCAAGCAGGAGGTGTCTAACCTGACCCGGCAAGCCTCCGCTGCCGGTGGTGAGATAACGGCACGCCGTGCATTGTCAACAACCGTTCTGGTTCGCGACGGAAACGTCATCATGCTTGGCGGGCTTCTGGAAAACGAAAGCGGCGCGACCTCCAAAAAAGTTCCAGGTATTTCCAACACGCCTTTGATTGGAGGCCTGTTCAGAGGCAAAAACGCCACGAAAAACCAGTCGGTTCTTTTGGTTATGTTGCGCCCGCGCGTGATCAACAACGACGCCGAAGCCCAGCGCATCACGAAACAGGTCGCACGGGAGACGCGCAAGGCCAGCCTTGCCTTGCAACCCGCAGACAGTCATCTTTATCCGCAAACGCCGAATGCGGCTCTGCCCTTTGATGGCAACAACCTGAACCAACCTTTTGATGCGGGATTCATCGACAATGTCGCCCAAAGCCGAAATCTCCCGCCCCTCCCAGCCCGCCTCCCCATCTCCAACTGAGGCGCGGTCAACTCAAAGCTTGCCGTTTTCCTTTGCCCGCGACCATCAGGTTGCGCGCGACGGCGATACACTGATCGTGGGGCCACGGGCGAGCGTTCTGGGACTGCGGGAGGCACGGCGACGTGCGGGGCGTACGCTTGCGATCTCGCACCTAGGCCAAGATGCATTCGAGCGAGCGTTGGAACGGCTCTATCAATCTCAGGGCGCCGCAGCAGCGCCAGACGACGGATTGTCCTTTGATCTCGAAGAGGGAAGCGCCGGAGCCCGTCAGCGCGACCTATTGGAAGACGCCGAGGACGCGCCTGTTATCCAGCTTGTGAATCAGCTTTTGCGTCGTGCGGTCCTGTCGCGCGCTTCGGATTTGCACCTCGAACCGTCAGAAACCGGCCTTCGAGTCAGAATGCGGATCGACGGGTTTTTGCAAACAATCATGGAGCGCGATGATGTTCCTGTCCGTCGAGTCGTTAGCCGTCTAAAGGTCATGGCCGGTCTGGACATCGCCGAAACTCGCCTGCCACAAGACGGGCGCATTCCGCTCCGGCTTGGAGGTCGTTTGATCGACACCCGTGTGAGTTCGCTTCCCGGCAACTACGGCGAACGTATTGTTCTGCGTATTCTGGACCGCTCCACTGGTCTGATGGAACTCGACGCACTTGGCCTCACCGCAGATCAGGTTGCGCTGCTTGAACGTTTGTCTGCCCTTCCCAACGGCATCATTCTTGCCACCGGCCCAACAGGATCAGGCAAGACCACAACTCTTTACTCTCTCCTGAAGCTCACCAACCACGACGATCGAAATATCGTTACTGTGGAAGATCCCGTGGAATATGACCTGCCAGGTGTTAACCAGTCGCAAGTCAATTCCGAAATCGGCATGACCTTCGCTGCCGGACTTCGCGCCACTCTGCGCCAAGACCCTGATGTGATCCTCGTCGGCGAGATTCGTGATACTGAGACGGCTTCTGTCGCCGCCCAAGCCGCCCTCACCGGACACCTGGTGTTTTCATCACTGCACGCAAACTCGTCCATCGGGGCAATCGTGCGCCTGCGCGACCTTGGCCTCGATGACTTCCTGATCTCCGCCACCCTACGGGGCGTGATCGCCCAGCGCCTGCTGCGACGCCTCTGTTCGGAATGCTCGGAACCCGCTGCACCGAGCCAAGCCGAGGCCGCACACTTCATTCGCCACCACATGGACGTACCCGAAAGCATCCATGCTCCCAAAGGATGTGCAGCTTGCAATTCTTCCGGCTATGCCGGCCGCGTGGGTATCTTCGAAATGACGGAAGTGGACGATGCCATGCGTACTGCCATCGATGGTGGCGCCTCCGAAATCGAGCTGACGCGGCTTGGCTTGTCCGAAGAACAAACTCTCATAGGTCAGGCCCTTTTTCAGGTTGCATCTGGCAAAACCTCGTTGGCCGAGGCATTGCGCGTTGTGGGTGACGGAGCATGAGACCGTTTTCCTATGTCGCTTATGATGCTGACGGCGCGCGCACTAAGGGGCTCATTCTGGCAGATACCGAGTCTGACGCTTCTGCCAGACTGCGGGCGCAGGGTTTGTTTGTTTCGGAACTCTCCGTTTCGCGCCAACGTACCAATCTGACAGAACGTCTGCGCCGTTCCGCCCGCCTCAACAGCGACCTGCAAGCCGTTTTCGCGCGGCAAATGGCCGTCCTGCTATCTGCCGAAATGCCTCTTGAGGCCGCGCTGGAAGCGATCCGCACATCCGGAAATGGAACCACTTTGTCGACCGTTGCCACTCGCGCGCGCGCGGCTCTGATGCAAGGCAGTACCCTTGCGGAAGCTTTGGAAGAAGCCGGCGCAGGATTTCCTGCCTATGTCACCGCAGCGATTCATGCCGGCGAAGGCGCTGGTGAACTTGCCGCAGTATTTGAGGAACTTGCACGCCATCTGGAAAATCTCGGCAACGAGAAGGCAGAGATTGTCAGCGCCTTGGTGTACCCCGCGTTTGTTGCCGCTGTTTCTTTTCTCGTTTGCGCAATTTTGATGATCAACGTCGCGCCGGAAATCGTCGCCATGTTCGAGATCTCGGGTCAACCTTTGCCTCCGCTCACCCAGTATGTCCTCGCCGTAAGCGACTGGATACAAGACAACTTTACCTTGGTGTCGACGATTATTGGCGGTTTCGCCCTTTTGATCGTTGCATCCAGTCGGCTCCAAGCGCTTCGGACAATCCGTGATCGTTTCCTGTTGCGCCTGCCTCTGATCGGCCGGCTAATGCGTCGCGCCGCCGCGGTGCAATATCTGCGCACACTCGCCTTGGTGCTGGCAAGTCGCCAAACCGTTCCGGTGGCAGTACAAAATGCTGCTCGGGTTCTGGACATTGCGCGGTTCCAGACCGAAGGGGAAAGTGTCCTGATCGCACTGCAAGAAGGCGCAAGCCTGTCCGACGCCTTAGACCGCCTCTCCATTATTCCGCCTGTCGCGCGTCAATTGATCGGTGCTGGCGAAATGTCGGCCCGTTTGGCACCGATGACAGAGCGGAGCGCTATTCTGGTCGAAAGCGATCTAACGAGTGAACGGAAACGCATCGCCGCTTTGCTCGAACCAATGTTGATGATGTTGGTTGGGGCATTTGTTCTGTTGATCGTGCTGGCAGTGCTACTACCGATCTTCGATCTGCAGGCTGTGGTGGCGGGCTAAATACCCGCCACGCACAAGGCTTACCCGCGCGCGTAAACGTCTTCGTAGCGAATAATGTCATCTTCACCCAGATAGGTGCCAGTTTGGACCTCGATCAGAACCATCGGCACCTTGCCGGGATTTTCCATTCGGTGAACTGCACCCAACGGGATGTAGACCGACTGGTTTTCGCTGACGAGTTTGACCTCTTCGTCAACTGTCACTTTGGCCGTGCCTTCAACAACGATCCAATGCTCTGAACGGTGGTGGTGGCTCTGCAGACTCAACGCCGCGCCAGGATGAACATGAATACGTTTCACCTGAAAGCGATCTCCGATGACCAGACTTTCAAACCAACCCCATGGTCGGTGATCTTTCGGAAAGGCTGTCGCCTGGCGTGATTTTTTGGCCTTCAAAGCCGTCACCGCCTGTTTGACCTCTTGCGCACGCGAAACATCCGCGACCAAAACAGCATCAGGCATCGCTACTGCAATCAAGTCTTTCACACCAAGTCCAACGATCTCCAAACCTTCATCTTCTGACCGCAGCAGCGTGTTTTCACAATCGATTGCCGTGGCTGCGCCGTGCGTCGCTACACCCTTATCGTCGGGTCCGCTTTCTCGCCAAACGGCATCCCATCCCCCGAGATCAGACCACTCGGAACCGAATGGCACAACGCTAAGATTGTCAGCCTTTTCCATAACGGCATAGTCGATCGATACGTCTTGGGCACCGTCCCAAGCCTCTGGATCAAGGCGCAAGAAACCGAGATCAGGCTTGCCGTTGTCTACCGCAGCTTTCACAGGCCCCAACAGTTCCGGTGCGTGGGCTTCAAATGCTGCAATTATTGTTTTCGCCGTGAACAGGAAAATTCCAGCGTTCCAAAGATAGTTTCCAGCCGACAGCATCTCTGCGGCACGCTGGGCGTCGGGCTTCTCGACGAAACGCGAAAGCGCTAATGGGCGAGCTGCGAAGTCGCCCGGATCTTCAGACAACTCGAGATATCCATATCCGGTCTCTGGACGCGTCGGCTTAATGCCGAAGGTGACCAGTCGGCCGTCTTTGGCCGCTGGCACACCGGCGGCGACTGCAGCACGGAAGGCTTCGGCATCTGGTACTTCATGGTCCGACGGTGCAACAAGCAACAGAGCGTCACTGTCGGTTTTCGCCTGCCAGAGAGCAGCTGCCAATACCGCTGGTGCAGTGTTGCGGCCAGCCGGCTCAATGAGGATGGCACTGGGATCAATTCCGACGCCAGCGAGTTGCTCTGTTACGATAAATCGAAAGTCCGAATTGGTTAAAACCATGGGCGCAGCAAACGCCGGACCACTCAGACGCTCGGCCGAACGTTGAAACAGAGAGGTTTCACCCAAAAGCGGTGAGAACTGCTTGGGATAACTCTTGCGGCTAAGCGGCCAAAGCCGCGTACCAGAACCGCCGGAAAGGAGTACGGGGGTAATGACATCATTGTGGGTCAAGGCTGATCCTACTCGTAAAACTGTGGGTGGGAGGTGAAAACTTGTTTTGAGACAACTTTTGGTGGGTCTTACTGGAAGAGCGCGAGATAACAGCCCTTCTCGAAGTCTTCTGATTTACGTTCGTGACCTTCTGTCCATTTTTTCACCGAAGTACTCTCTTATCCCACCATAAAAAGCAACAATGTGCAGTGTTCAAAGAGAATAGTGTCGCAAGACTTTTGAGATTGCTCGATACTTTAGAATAGTTTCTAAGAGCGCCCAGTTTCGTCGCAGTAAGAGGATGGTTTGGTATGTCGACAGAGTTGCCCAAGGAAATCCAGCAAGTGGTTCTTTACGAAGGCTCAATTTACGCCAACGTAGGCTCGCAAACCGACTCAGCCAAACTGGCACTACGTCAGGGTCAGTCAGGATCCGACTTTCATGCAGTGGATTTTGGCGGTTCGAAACGGTTGAGCTTTCCTGTGGAGTACCGCCCGGATTTTTCGAATTACCCATTGGTAAAAAAGATAAATCCGCTGACTGGAAAGGACGAGGATTACGCTTCTGCCTGGGTCAACAACCTTGAAGATTGGTCTATCGAGAACGGCGAAACACTGCAGCTGATGGTCAACGACTATGGGACACCTGCACAGTTTAAAATCGCCGCGCCTTTGCAGGTAGACATGCCTCACAGCAACCAAATGGTTTTTCGGACCTGGGTAGCAGCCCATCGCGCCCGCGGAAGAATTATTGTCACGGTGACCGAATCAGGGTCCCAATCCCCCAAACCTTTGTTCGAAGAGAAATTTTCCAACGCCCTTCGCGGCGGCAAGCATGCGGTTGGGTATCAGGAAATCTCTTTCAACTTGCCGCGCTACATGGAGCCGGTCACGCTGAACATCACGCTCGAGTTTGAGAAGTATATCTCTGAGGAGCATGAAGTTGAACCTTTCCTGTTTCTGGCGAACCCCCATGTCACGCGCGCAGTTCAGAAGGAGCCGTTGGTGGTCAGCCGTCGCCTCGCCGCACGCGATGGTGGCAAAATGCCCAACTGGCTTGTGGCGGAATTGCCCGACCGTCTGCACCACGACAGTACTCTGGAACTCATTTCGGGTGGTAAGAGCCTTCCTCTTCTTCAGGGTGAAGATGTAGAGGTCATTCTGGAAAACGCAGATGGCGCTGGACTAACTTTCCGAGCCAGCCATGCCCGGGACTTTATGATCTATCTGGATGGCAAGCAGGCCCAGCGCGTGTTTATCGGTACCGACTCCAGTTTCATAAGAGTACCAGATGAATTCCGAGATGGTACTCACAAACTGATTGAAGTGCGGGACGAAACCGGCAGTCAGGTGTTTTTTGCAACCTACGTGCTTCTGCCTCGTCACCTGACACCGGTAGATGTGATGCTGCGCGAAGGCCAGTACCCTTATGGCGGCGCACTTATGGCGCAAGCCCAGCACCGCTACGAGTCGCTCAAGCGACTTCTGGCGTCCAACGCAAGCAATGCCGTTCGCGAACAGGCAGCCTACGCGCTGTCAGTCGTCGAAAGAGGGTATGACAACGTAAAACTCAAACCGCTTGCCTTTCCGAAGGTCTCTAAACCCGATGTTTCGATTGTAATACCGGCGCACAACAAAGTCGAAGTGACTTACCTCGCCCTGTGCAGCTTGCTGCTCGCCCAAAATGATGCCTCCTTCGAAGTTATCGTCGTAGACGATGCCTCGACGGACGAAACCGCAGACCTGGAGACTTTCGTTTCCGGAATCACGGTGATCCATAATGCCGAGGCACAACGGTTCATCCGCGCCTGTAACGCAGGTGTGGCACAGGCAAAGGGCGAATACGTTGTTTTGCTGAACAATGACGTCGAAGTCACTTCGGGTTGGCTGGATGAGCTGATTTCAGGCTTCGACCGTTTTGACGGCGTGGGAGCCGTTGGCTCCAAACTGCTTTATCCTAACGGAGAGTTGCAGGATGCCGGCGGCATGGTTTGGGGTACGGGGAACCCATGGAACTACGGAAACCGCCAAAACGCCTGGGCGCCACAGTTCAGTTATGCCCGTCAGGTCGACTATCTCTCTGGCGCGGCACTGATGACCACCCGCGAAATCTGGAACGAAGTCGGCGGACTGTCGAGTTATCTCGAACCGATGTATTTCGAGGACACTGACTTCTCCTTCAAAATCCGCGATGCGGGGTACAAAACCTTCTTCATCCCCGCCTCCATCGTCTATCACTACGAGGGGATGACTTCGGGCACTGATGTAACGACCGGTTACAAACGCTACCAAGAGGTCAACCGTCCCAAGTTCAAACGTCAGTGGGTGAAAGCTTATGCTTCCCACGGACAAAATGAAGGTTTTCGACCCGACCTTGAAAAAGACCGTGGCATTGTTGGGCGTGTTTTGTTCATCGACTACACCACGCCTCGACCGGATCGTGATGCCGGTTCTTATGCCGCAATCCAGGAAATCAAGTTGGTCCAGTCTTTGGGCTACAAGGTAACCTTCCTGCCGCAAAACCTCGCAAGTTTCGGCGGGTACACGGAAGAACTTCAGAAGATGGGTGTCGAAGTCATTATTGCTCCCTTCTTCTTGTCGGTATCCGAGTTCCTGGAGAAGTATGGGGCTGATTTCGACGCGTTTTACATCACACGCTATTATGTGGCCAACGAAACGCTTCCGATCATCCGCCGTGTAGCACCCCATGCCAAAGTACTATTCAACAACGCAGACCTCCATTTCCTGCGTGAGTTGCGCCGCGCATTGAGCGAAGGCAGCGAAGAGATGATGAACGGCATGCGAGACGTCCGTGAAATGGAACTTCGCATTATGCGCGATGTAGACGTGATCCTCTCGTACAACGATGCAGAACACGCAGTCATCACCTCACATCTCGAAGGTGCCGTTCCTGTGACCAAATGCCCTTGGGTCGTAGATGTTCCTGACACTATCCCCGGAATCGAAGGCCGCACGGGAATGTCGTTCCTCGGCAGCTTTGGACACCACCCCAACATGGAGGGAATAGAGTGGTTTGCAGAAGAAATCCTGCCAGCCATTAACACCTCAGCGGCTGATTTCGATCTTGCGGTATATGGCTCGGGCATGGCCGATGGCGCCAAACACCTCGCATCCGATCTGTTGCGCCCCGTGGGTTTCGTTCAGGAAATCGAAGATGCATTCCATCAGCACCGTGTCTTTGTTGCTCCGTTGCTGTCCGGAGCGGGTATCAAAGGCAAAGTGCTAAGCGCGCTCGCGCATGGCATCCCCTGTGTTTTGTCCCCGACAGCGGCCGAAGGCATTGGCCTGCGCCACGGCCATGACTGCTTTATTGTACGCACGAAACAAGAATGGGTTCAGGCCATCCAAAGCCTTGCCGAGGATGACGTTCTTTGGATTTCCATGTCCGAGAACGCGCGCAACTACATCAAAGAAACCTTCTCGTTTGAAACGGGTAAGGATCACATGCGCAACGCGTTTGAATGCGTTGACATGTTCCAGCACATCTAAGGACAACAGGAACTAAGAGCGACAAATGCCAAAAACTCGTACGATCGTCCTGCACTATCACCTATTCAAAAACGCAGGCACGTCGCTGGATCGGATATTCAAGAAGAATTTCGGCGACAAATGGGTCACTCACGAATTCCCCACCAAAGGCGGAAACAACACGCCTTTGGTTACCCAATGGATTCTCGGAAACCCTAATGCTGTTGTGTTCTCGACGCATACCGCTGTTGGACCGATTCCCAAGATTGCCGGCGTGAACATCATCACGGTAATGATGTTGCGAGATCCGATCTCCCGCATCCGATCTGCCTATCGGTTCGAACGGAACCAAAAGTCAGATTCCTGGGGTGCTAATCTCGCTAAGGAAACCGATCTGGCTGGCTACGTTGACGCGCGGCTTGCCCGGAAAGGCGACCGGCAGTGCCGGAATTTCCAATCGGATCGTTTGGCCACTATGTTCCCCGCAAAAGTGCCAGAGTTGCAGCGTGCAATGGAAGGCTTTAATTCGCTTTCCGTTGTGGGGCTTGTTGAAGATTTTGACGGAACGCTAAAACGTTTGCGCGAGGCAATGGTTCCGCACTTCCCGGATTTCGAGGCCGAGAATGTTAAAGCCAACACAACGGACGCGAAGCCTGAACAGGAAGAAGACCCTGTCCTGCTGCGTCGGCTGATCGAAGCCAATGTTTATGACCGCGCGATCTGGGAAACCGCGATGGACAAATTCGGAGGCCGCTGAAAGCGGCTCTCCAAATATCAATACAACGGCATCTATTGCAGAACGTCGGGCGAAAGGACAAAAACGCGCTGGGAACGCTTCGCTTTTGTCAGCATTTCTTCGTCAAACTGGGTTCGGGTTGCCTCTGATATATGTTCGAAATCGCTTTCAAGCGTTTCCAAATCCGGCAACTTCCGGTACTTTTCCCAAGACTTGAGAGGCGGCAACCCCAACTCAACTTCGATCGAAGCATTGTACTTGCTGTTAGCGCGCAAACTGGCTGCAGCCTCATCGGACACAAAGAATGCTGAACGAAACCGCGGCTCGGCCAGAGCCAGTTCACGCATTGCCGCGTATGTGAGACCTTCCATACCAAGGCGGTTTGCAAAAAGCTTGTAAACCAGAAGGTTTCCACCGATCGACGGATTTCGGTCCCCAAGATGCATTTCCTTGAAAGGCAGGCCGGTCTTTTCGCAGAAATCCTCGATAATATCGCCATTCTTCAATAGATCACGGTGATACAGCGCTAGTTGCAGGTCTCCAACCGAGCGCCACCTTTGGAAGAAAGGTGCTATGCTATGAAACCTGAAGCAGTACTTTGAAAAGCTCGGCGATTTTGTTTGAGCATGTACCAGCTGGCGATAAGCGGAAACAGCATAGTCCAAATGCTCTCTGACATAACAAATGACTGTGACGTTCTCGGCCCCAAGGTGGGCGAGCATGTTTTTCATGCCATCGAGGTCTTCAAGGTTCTGGAACGCTTCGCTGGACAGTAGCAAAGTTTCCTGTCCTTTTCGTTCTTTCAGAATATCTTCGGCGATCGCCATCACGTCCTGCGTTGCATTCTGTTTGAGTGCTTCGGCAATTTGATGATGTGCAATTTGGTTCGACGCCCCGCTCAATGGATAGAGCACACCGTTATCCGCAAGAGTTTCCCGATTTAGACCCAACCAATGCTGTAAAGAAGACGTTCCGGATTTATGGCGACCGATATGCAGAGTTACGTTTTTGAAAGTCACTTCCGTCTTCCTTATTGTCGCCACCCACTAAACGAACCACACGTCATCGTTGGCACAACGCTATCTCATTGATAAGGCACAATGCCTAGCAGGTCTATCTCCCTATTTCTCTCCGATCTCTGCTGAGCTAATCTGACTTTCGGAAAATTGCGGAATTTTCGATAGCGGATTGTTTGAGTTTTGTAGATCGATCCCAATGTGCACGGAAACAAACGATGACCCCTTTCAAACGTTTGATAGACATCCTTTCTGCGCTGGTGCTCGGTACAGTGCTTCTGCCCCTGATCCTCTGGGTGGCATTGTTGATCCTGCTCCGCGAGGGTCGACCGATCTTTTTTGTCAGCGAGCGCATGAAAACACCGGACAAGGCATTTGGTTTGGTCAAGTTTCGAACAATGCACCAAGGCAGCAACGACGGCATGGCCACTGGGGGGGACAAAACGTCGAGAGTGACGGCAACCGGTGCGATGCTGCGGGCAAAACGGTTGGACGAACTTCCGCAACTTTGGAACTTGTTGCTGGGCCACGTTTCGCTCGTGGGTCCGCGCCCACCCCTGCGCCGATACGTAGAACGCTTTCCGGAAATATATTCAGAGGTTCTCAAGGCCCGGCCTGGCATCACCGGGCTTGCCTCACTGGTTTACCACAAACACGAAGCATTACTTTTGAGCCGCTGTAAAACACCTGAAGAAACAGACCGGATTTACGCTCGCGCCTGTGTTCCCCGAAAGGCTGCTTTGGATGTGATTTACCGAGACAACCACAATGTTTGTTGGGACTTCTCAATCATGTTCCAAACCGTGTTCGGTCGCCGATAGATTCTGAAACTTAATAGACAGAGTACAGATCGGCTCGTCGACACGCGGAACCGACGCAATACCGACGCGTTGCAGCTTCGATACAGGCCTCGGAAACTGGCAAAAATCCAGAATTCAGAAAACTGAAAAAGTATCAGACCAAAGCCGGCCCTTCTGCACCCATCGCCCGCGCCTCGCGCCTTTTGGCAACATTCTCAAGGTGGTGATCAACCGCCGCCTGAATGTCTGTGTAATACGTCATTTTTCCGTCTTCGATCACGGCGCCTTCGGTGCACAAACGCCGAACGGCTTGCATTGAATGTGACACCATCACCAAACCGCTTTTTTCCAGGCGCTCCATGAAGACGTCTTCGCTCTTTTGCTTGAAGGACGCATCACCGACGGCGGTAATCTCATCAACAAGATAAGTGTCAAACTGAATCCCCATGGACAAACCGAAGGAAAGCCGCGCTTTCATTCCCGAGGAGTAACTACGGACCGGAAGGAAAAAATGCTCGCCGAGTTCCGCGAATTCCCTGACCGATTCAACAAGCTCATCGCTGTCCACACCATAAACACGCGCTACGAACCGCGTGTTTTGCAATCCGGTCAACTGTGGATGTGCGCTGCCTCCAAAGCCTACCTGCCAAGAGATTGAACCATCTGAAATAACTCTCCCACTGTCCGGAGACATCGTGCCCGCGATCATGCGCAATAGACTTGATTTGCCTGCGCCATTGCGACCCAAAATTGCAACGGCCGTACGGGACGGAATGTCTGCATTGAGATTGTCCGCGACAACCTTGCTGCGCCCATTCATGTGATACGCCTTGCAGAGATTTTCGATACGGATCATCGCCGATCTCGCAACGAGTAATATGCCAAGGTCATGATCAAAAAACTCAAGAGCAAAGCGCCAAGTGTCAGGGCGCTAATAAGAACTCGCTGCGGATATTCTGCCGACTCCGCCAAAGTTGGATTAACGTATGCCGCCAAGTATCGCGACTTCCGCTGCGCTTCGGCAAGTGCCGTGTCATATGCCGCCAGAGCAGACAGATAACTGCTGTTGGCAAACTCAAGCTCGACAGCAAGTTCTTCGTACTCGCCCACCAACCTGGAATAGGTATCGTCTTCAGTTTCAGACTCGCTACCAAAGCGTTTTCGCTCTTCGGCGATGCGCTCTTCAATAACTTGGACACGTCGTTCACCCTGTGTGATGCGCGGATCACCTGCTCTGGCAGTTTGCCGCACCATGTCCAATTCGATAAGCGCAGCAGCCAACTGGGTCTGAAGGTTGTTCAAAAGCCCCAAGTGCCCTTGGGTGTCTGCTAATGGATCAACGATTTGTGTGCGTGCCCTGAAAGTATTGATCGCTTGTCGCGCCTCCTTAAGGCGCGCGATTGTGCGATCCAGTTCTTCACGGGCGTATCGTGTGGTGTCTTCCCGAGCAATCGCGGTCAGATCATTAATAATCCGCGTGCTTTCATTGACGATCGCCTGAGCAACCTGTTGTGCGCTTATAGCGTCAAAGGCCACAACTCTAAGTTCGATCAGCTCGCTTCGGGTGTCGTAGTAAACTTTGACTACCCGTTTCCAGTAGTCTTGCTTGTCCTCAATGGTACTGTCTTCTTTTAGGCCAAAAACGGGATCATCAGGATTGATGTAGATACTTTCCAAGCCCAGTTCGGCATCAACAGCTTCCACCATCTGACGCGAACTTATGAATTTGTACAAAATATCGCTGTCCTTGGAGCTGTTTCCGGAGGAGAGCTCAGTAATTCCACCCAGAACTTCAATTCCAGAACTGACTTCCTCTGTACGAACAGTGAAACCAACGTAAGACGCATACTGATCGTCTGCGATCGTATAAAGGTACCAAACCACCGCCGAAAACGGCGCCACGACCCAGAGAAGGAATGCTAGCACCAGCAGCACATGTCTCCGTCTGCGGCGCGCGGGGCCGGCGACCTTTTGCGCTTGCGTTGCAGCCCGGTTCCTTTGTCCCTGCCCGCGATTTCTAGCGGCCTGCTTCCTATTTGGGTTCCTGCTCCCGCCACCTTTGTTCCCGCCTCGGTGACCACCTTGTTGATTGGCGCGGCGTCCTTGCGTCGGTGCGTTGCTTTTGTCCTGCTCATCGGGTTGTTCAACCGGCTTGGTTGATGGCTGTTCAACTGTATTCTCGGACATAACAGAACCTGTTTTTCGGGTCTTAAGATCTCACCGAATGCTCGGGCAAAAAGAGCCGGAACCAGCTCTCTCGTTTACTCTAAACCCAAATTGCACTAAATCGGAGCTATAACATGTCGCTTCGGAAAGCCAGCACCCCCTGAAATGTCACAAATTGACTTCGTTGCACAAAAGCCTAGGTCGTTCCGCACTTTACGCACCTTGATGGCGCTCATACTTCGGGAAATGTCGACAACCTTTGGTCGCACAGCGTTTGGCTATCTGTGGGCAATTCTCCAACCGGTCGCGGGCATCATATTGTTGACAGCGATTTTCTCAATCGCTCTCAGGAAACCGGATCTTGGCACCAGCTTTGCGCTTTTCTATGCCACCGGCCTTTTACCCTTTCTTGCCTTCCTCGATATCTCGGGAAAAGTCGCGCTATCTATCGAGTTCTCCAGATCACTGCTTTCTTTTCCAGCGGTCTCCTACTTGGACGCACTACTCGGCAGATTGATCCTGAACACTCTGACCCAGATTATGGTTTTTGGCTTGGTCATTTCTGCAACGGTTTTCATCTATGACCAAAGCGTTGCAGTGAACTACCCAAAGATCATATTTGCATGGTTTCTCCTGACCCTACTTTCAGCGGGTGTGGGGACCTTCAACTGCTACATGTTTTTGCGATTTCCGGAATGGGAGCGGATTTACTCCGTTATTCGCCGCCCTTTGCTTATCATTTCCTGCGTTTTCTACCTCTATGAAGTGGTTCCACCACCCTACAGCGACTACCTTTGGTTCAATCCCTTGATCCACATAGTCGGCATGATTAGGAGCAGTATTTTCTTCAACTATGATGCAGCGTACGTCTCGCCTCTGTACGTGATATGTTTTTCTGCGCTGCCGCTTTTGATCGGCATGACCTTCTTGCACAAGAATTCGAGAGACCTGCTTTATCGCTGACCCTGCTTGGCGTTTTTTATCAACTCGGAAAGGCATTCCGCCATCTCAGCAGCCTGTGTCTCAAAGTCTGTAACTTTTACCGGTTCTGGGGTGGCAAATGAATTGTCCAACGCTGCCTCAAGGTGAGGAAGAAGCTTCTCCGGTCCATCGCCGATTTTTAGCAGTTTTTCGGGTTCGACGGCATTGTGTTCAGTTGTCCCACCGCTATCGGTTTGGATCACACGAATGCCGCGGGCCAGTGCTTCTCTAATCGTTAAACCAAAAGTTTCCTTCCATTGCGACATGAACAGAAGGACATCGATTTTCGAATAAAACTCATCCATTTCTTCCTGCGCGAAGCGCGGATGAATTATCCACTTCCCCTTCAGTTTCGATGTGTCCAGATCCCGCCACCAACTCCCGTCCATGCTGCCTTCGACTAGATACCCATCAAAGTCATCGCGAGATATTTGCTCGAATGCTTGCCGTAATATGGGCCATCCTTTGATCTGTGAAGGTCCGCCAACGAAACCGAAAACAAGACGATTCCCGCTGTTTTGCCTGCGCATTTCCTGCTGCTCAAAAAAAGTAGCGCCAGGCATCCTGACGCCGTTTTCCCAGACAATGGTACGATTTCCGGTCAAGCCGGACCGAACACTCAAGTCTTTGGCAAACTCGCTCGGGAACGTGACCACATCTGCCAGCGCAGCTGCTGCTTTGAGACGGCCGACGCGGCTTTTGGCCCGCTCCCAATCATCCACACACCCTCTGCATCCCTGAATTGTTACGGGATCTTGCCAACAGTAGTTCCCGTCCATCTTGATCATAAACTGACGTTCGCAAAGCCACCAAAAGTCGTGCGTGGACAAAACCATCGGCAGACTATTGCGCTTTAGCATTGGCAAAACACCAACACCAATATCTTGAAGACAATGCAGGTGAACGACGTCGGGCTCTATTCTGCGCAAAATCCGTTCGATTACTTCCGTTACTTCAGGATTGTCGTAGGTCACTGAGTAACTGCGATCCGCCGGCATGTTGATAATATAGTTCGCAATACCATCACGCTCGGATTTAATAACGGAATATGCGGGCATATCCGCGCGGCACATTGCGGAAATTGCGCTGACTTGAAACCCGTGGTTGTTTTGAAGTCGCAATGCAACTTGTTCAGCAACCACCGTCGCACCACCATAAGTATAGGGCGCGAAGTACACGTTGATCACAACGACATGCGGTACGACGGTATCGTGTCTCATGACGTAACCCAGCGCAGGATTTCGGGATCAATTACGGGCGCGTCAAGTCGCGCACTCCAGTTGGCTTCAAGTTGCGACCGCGCCGCTTTACCCATTTCTTTTGTCAGCTTGCGGTCTGTGGCCAAAGTTTCCAGGGCGTCGCCCCAGTTCGCAGCGGGTTCTAGAACGAGACCTGTCCGACCATGCTCTACCACTGTAGACATGTCACTGACCTGACCAACAATGCTGGGCACGCCAACACATGCCGCATCAAGTACACGTACCGCACTTTTGCATCGATTAAACAAATCGTCTGCCAGCGGCATGACCGCGCAGTCCGCGGAGCTAAGAGTTCTTAGGTAAGTCGCGTAGTCCGAGAAAGAGTGAGTTTCGACCTGATCACGCAAATCCGCAGGCAACAACGATTTGTCGAAGTAACCTAGAATGACCAATTGACGGTCAGAATTTCCAGCGAGGAACCGGATCATGTCATTCACGATGATGTTGAAATCAATTTCGTGCCCTTGAGAGCCACTCGCAAACGCGACTCTGAAGCCGTTCTGGGGCGTCTTCGTTGAAATCACCCGAGCGCCTGTGGAAAGGGCCGCAGCATCCGCAAAATTCCTGCGTACAAAGGTCGGCCGAGACGAATAAAGAGCTGCGTGAGACTTCATCCCAGGGGTCGATACAGACAACAGGTCGGAAGCATTCATAACATCAAGATACTTCGGCGCCTCATTCATGAAGTGTGTCTTTTGCCAATCCGGGAGAGCCTTCATGTTCTCATAGGTTCCGTATGCAGAAACTGAAAACAAAGGGTCGTCCAGATCGTACAGAATTGGCAAACGCAACCGCCTCGCCTCGTAGGAAAGCATGCTAGTGATAGGCGTCGTACTTAGCCGATAGAACATCACATGAGTGGCGTCTTGCAGGATTGTTGTCGAGCGCGGCACGTCTTCATAGTGCGAATAGCTGTAATCGACGTCCGCCAAACGCCAAATCTCGTCTAGTTGCTCAACCCGATATTTTCGACATTGCGGCAAATTGAGATCGCCAATCATAGCAACTTTTCGTCGTTTCCTAAGAATTGCAGGTGACTTAGTCACATGGAACGCGTCTTTTTCCGCGAGTTCCAACCAGATGGGAGCTAGATATTCGGAAGGTGCTCTCGGGTTCGGACTACCACTTTGAACCAGTCCAGTAATGCCGCGCCCGGAAAAACGGTTGGCAATGTACTTACGGGTCCTCCGGATAGCACCAAAAAACCCTTCTTCGCGCAACGCCCGAGAAAACCGAGCGATCTTGTCCCGCCCAAACAAGTCAAACAAAACCATCGAACCGTCCGCTACTCCAAGCTGTCTGCTCTCTTCTTATCCTCGTGCCTTTCGCAGGCATAGTCAGAAAACTCCTCAATATTCGACCATGCGTCTGGATCGGCTACCAGCCAATTAGCGGCTAAACCTCAACAATTTTGAATTTGGTTTTCGAAAGTTCTGACTCTTTGTCCGCGGTTTCGCCACAATTTTGGCAGTGGTTTCCCAAGTTACGACGGCACGATAGCGAAATCTTTCTCTGAACTTGTTCAGGACTATTCGATTTATGATTTCATTTGAACTCGCAGGCGTTTTAGCTGGCGGAAGTTTATCGGTTCCGTCCGAAAATCTGTCAATTTTGTCAGATACTCAAACAGGGCAACCGATTGTCCTTCATCATGGAAATGGCACTGCAACAAGGTTGGTGACTCAGAACAATAGCCTTGCCGAGGCAGACTCCTTGTCGCTTCTGTCTGAATCACGCACAACACTTGGCCCCGATGTGTCTCCACATAGTTTGGCCCAACCTGTGATAACCCATTTGGAGCACACAGCCAGCGCCAGCATGTCGGGTAGCGTGAGCACCTTCCTCAACAATATAGATCACCACAACCAAAGTGCATGTCTGTTGGGCTATCGTTGGGATGACACTCTGCTTTTGTACGTGGCCCAGCCTTCAACAGGCGGTATTTCCGTGTATTCGCAAGATACCCAAGGTGGCTTGAACTTTGTCACGGAAACCTTTTCCGGTGACCCGATGCACGGGTCCGGAATATCATGTATGGCTCGCATCAAAACGCCGTCAGGAGACTTCCTATTCAGCGGATCAACACTGTCTCACTGCCTCGCTGCCTATCAAATAGATGCCAGCGGGATTCCTCAATACATCGGATCAATCGGTGCCAATGATGGTTCGTTTCCCGTTCAGACAATTACCGCAATGGTTCCCGCCCAAATTGAAGGCACAAACTACCTTGTTGTTGCAGCATCGGATAGCTCCAGCCTCTCAGTTCTCGAGGTGGCGAACGACGGCCAGTTGACGGTTAAGGATCATGCTTTGGACTCGTCTCTCAGCCGTTTTGCGGGCGTAACGGAAATAGATACCATAACTGTAAACGGGCATGTTTTCATCTTTGCCACGGGTTCCGACGACGGTATCTCAGTAATGAGTCTGCTCCCTGGTGGACGCCTTTTGCCCCTCAGTACAATCGCTGACAGCGGTTCTTCGGCGTTACAAAACATATCATCTCTTAAAGCCGTGCTAGTCGGAGATGAAATATAGTTGTTTGCCGGATCAAGCGCAGAGACCGGGATTACCCAACTAACGCTAGCCGTGTCAAACTTGGGCGAAGTTAAGAGCGCACAATCAGGCTACCTTGCGGGTACCGAGAATGATGACCTTCTCGTATTGTCCGAAAACGGCAGTATTCACGGCGGTGGTGGCAACGATATCATCATGGATGGAGACGGTGAGAACAGTTTATCTGGAGGAAGTGGCTCTGATGTTTTTGTTTTGGGCTCCGACGGATCCCATGATGTCATTTCAGATTTTCAAGTTGGAATTGATCGGCTGGATCTGACTTCCATGCCTGGGCTTTACTCCTTCTCAAGATTAGCGGTCACTTTCAATTATTCAGGTGCTCGAATAACTTACGGCAATGAAACGTTGGACATATTGTCAAACGGGGTTGCGCTATCGCTGGAAGCGCTAAAATCGGCAATGGTGGAAGACATTCACCGCCCACCCTTAATTGTCGAAACCGATCCGCAAGACCCAGTTTCTCACGACGAAGCGATTGATGGCACATCAGGAAACGATGTTTTGTCGGGTGGCCTAGGGCGCGACACAATTTCGGGGTACGAAGGCGCAGACACTTTGCTGGGCGGTGCCGACAATGACGTGCTACTGGGTGGCGCGGGAAGCGATCACCTGGCAGGCGGCTAGGGAGTCGATACCCTCGATGGTGGCGAAGGCTCGGACCGCGCAGTGTTTGATTCTGCTAGAGCGTTAGCATCTGTTTTCGATTTGGGAAACGGAAGCCTTTCGATTCAGTTTTCGAACGGAACAGATATCGTTTCAAACATCGAAATTTTTGAGTTTCTGGACGTAGTTCTCACCCTGGATGAATTGTTGGAGCAACTCTCTACTGGAGGGGCCCTGACGGGCACATCAGGCGCGGACATTCTCGCTGGATCGCAGTTCAAAGATGCCATCTTTGGTCAAGCTGGCGATGACCAAATTCATGGCGCTAGGGGAGCTGACTCTCTTTATGGCGACGATGGAAACGATACGATCTTCGGCGAGCAAGGTCCTGACTCAATCTATGGAGCACAGGGTGATGACAGTATTTTGGGAGGTGCAGGCTACGACAGCCTGTCGGGTGGCGAAGGAAGTGATTGGCTGGCGTCCGGGCGCGGGTTTGACACCATAGATGGTGGCACCGGAAACGACAGATTGTTTGGTGGAAGTGGCAACGACGTTCTGTTTGGCGGTTCAGGTAATGACGATGTTCATGGTGGGCTCGGATTAGACCGGATCGAAGGAGGAAGCGGCAGCGATACATTGCGGGGGTATGGTGGACAGGACACTATCCTTGGCGGTGATGGAAACGACAGCATCTTTGGTGGAAATTTACATGACCTCCTTGAAGGTGGCTCCGGAGATGAACTGATCGATGGTGGACTTTTTGCTGACACGCTTATCGGACAGTCAGGAAACGACATTCTTTTGGGAAATGCAGGTCAAGATCGGCTTTTTGGGGAAAGCGGTAACGACTACGGCGACGGAGGAAAAGGAAATGACCGTTTTTGGGGTGGAACTGGGGACGACAGGTTCGTTGGTGGTGACGGTACGGATCAGGCTTTAGGTGAAGCTGGGAATGATCGCCTGGACGGGAACAAAGGTCGCGATACTTTGTTAGGCGGAACTGGTTTTGACACTTTAGTTGGGGGTTCAGAAGACGACTGGCTTGTAGGTGGGAGCAACGCGGATGTCTTTGTTTTCCGGACCGGGGACGGCCATGACACGATTGCTGACTTCAACGCGCTGAATGAAAATGAGAAAATTGACCTGACATCAGTCTCTGAGGTTACGAGCTTCACAGATTTGTTGTCAGATCACATCCGTTCCTCGGGTGGTGAAAATGTGGTCATCAGCATACCTAATATGGGCAGTATCACTTTGATTGGCGTAAGCTTGGCAGACCTTGACGAAAACGACTTTTTCCTTTGACATTCTGGCCATCAAATTATCATTCCGTCAAAATGAAATCGGGGATATTCCTCGAGACAATTAGAGTTTATCAGAGCTTCTGTCTTGGAACTGATCGCCTAACTGGTAACAAGGGTTTTTGTAATGGAAAGAAGCAGCGCCATCATCACAAAAGGCAAGAGCCTTAAGGAAGGCCCGCGCACCTATATTGTTTACGGTGTTATGCGGGGTGGCACGTCCATGGTGGGTGGCGTTTTGCGTGGAATGGGCTTGCACCTTGGCCCCGACGTGGACTCACAAAACCAAGAGAGCGCTGCTTTCGCAGGCAAACCGATTCCCGAGATGCGTAAAACCATTGAAGAACAAAACGAGTTGCACGAAATTTGGGGTTGGAAATTTCCGCAGGCTGCAAACTATGTGGACCGACTTTGGGGAACGATACGAAAGCCACATTTGATCTGCGTATATCGCGACGCAGTATCAAATGCCCGAGGGCTAAACCGCTGGCATCCAGTTGGCGAACTTCAGGCCATTCACGAAAGCCTGTTGGCACAGCAAAAAAACCTCGCGCTTTCTCTTATGCGGGGCTGCCCTTCTCTTTTGATTTCTTATGAAAAGGCAGCGCGGAACAAAGAGCAATTTGTTGAGGAACTTGCCGATTGGACTGGTCTTGAAGCCAACTATGAAAAATTCGATTTCGATGGCTTTATGTCAGAGCAGTCGTACAAGTCTTTCGAAGACTACTGCAAAGAAGGCTTTGGTCCTGAGAATTCCTCGGACGCAAATTCCGCTGCTTAAGTGACCGCATTGGACTTGCCACTCGACTAGGTGTGACCGTCTTTCTTGGAGGCGAAAATTGAGAACTTTCATACTTGGCGTCGGGGCTCAAAAGAGCGGAACTACTTGGTTACACGCTCAACTGGACAAACAACCCAGTTTCACCCGTAGTTTCACCAAAGAGCATCATATTTTTGATGCGATACACCTCCCAGAGTGTGTGGGTTTCAGAACGAATGTCGAACTGAAAGCCATGGACCTTCTCAAAAGTGGTCATGAATCATACGAAGGCCACCCCATCATGAAGCGTTTGGCCATGTTGGCCGACCCAAACCAATATTTTGCGCACTTTAACGCAATAATTCCGAACCCAACCGGAATGTCGGCGGATATTACACCCTCCTACTCAGGGCTGCCTATTCAAGTGTTGAGAAAAATTAGGAACAGGTTCGACCGTCTTGGTATCACGGTCAAAGTAGTCTTTTTGATGCGGGAGCCCATTACTCGCGCCGAAAGTGCAATGCGCAATCACTTGAGAGATCAAGGCAAAATTCAAGATGTAACCGAAGCTGAAGCGAACAGAAAATTGTTGCGACAGGTGGGCAGCGAGGAAGACGCACTGCGTAGCAGCTATCACCTTACCGTGAGAAACCTGCGCAAAGTTTTTTCAAGCGAAAACATATATCTAGGATTCTTTGAAACAATGTTTGAGGATTCTGAACTGAACCGTATCGCGGAGTTCCTGAAGATAGACCCAAGTCTTTTCGACACGGGAAAAGTGGTAAATGCTTCGCCCGCGAAAATTCTGTATCCAAGCGAAAGCATGCTTCAAATGCGCAAGCACTACAGCACAGTCTATGAATTTGTAAAATCGGAGGCTGGCTTTGACACGAGCATCTGGGATGCAGCGGTCGGAAAGATCACCGCATCCTGAGCGTAAGAATTACCCCAGCAGCAAGCGCTCAAGGTATTGACCATAAGCGTTTTTTGCAAAAAGTTTGGCGCGCGCAGCCAATTGTTCTCGATCAATCCACCCTTGATCAAATGCGATTTCATCCGGACTACCGGATTGAAGGCCTTGCCTCTGTTCAAGGGTACGCACAAAATTTCCGGCGTCGAGCAAGGACCCATGTGTTCCTGTGTCTAACCAGGCGTATCCTCGCCCCATGCGTTCAACTGACAAGCTTCCTTCGTCGAGATACATCTCCAAGAGTGAAGTGATCTCTAGCTCACCTCGTGGCGACGGTTTCACAGCGCGCGCGCGTTCTGGTGCCTTTCCATCAAGGAAATACAGGCCAGTCACTGCGAAGTTAGAAGGTGGCACGTCAGGCTTTTCGATTATCGATACCGCGTTGCCTCCGGCGTCAAAATCCACGACGCCGTACCTTTCAGGATCTGCAACACGATAACCAAATACAGTACCCCCATCGGTCTTGGCATTTGCTCGAGCAAGAAGCTCTGAAAGCCCGTGCCCAAAGAAAATGTTGTCACCAAGTACCAGCGTTGACGGAGAACCATCGAGGAATTCCTCTGCAAGAATAAACGCTTGAGCAAGACCATCCGGGCTGGGTTGAACGATGAACGTAAAGTCCATACCCCACTGGCTGCCATCTTCCAAAAGGCGTTGGAACTGGCTCTGGTCTTCGGGTGTCGTGATAATGGCAACTTCCCGAATGCCAGCAAGCATCAACACGCTCAGCGGATAGTAGATCATAGGCTTGTCGTAAATCGGCAAAAGCTGCTTCGAAACACCCATCGTGATAGGATAAAGCCGAGTGCCAGACCCGCCTGCCAAAATGATACCCTTGCGTTTGGTCATGTCAGTTACCTTTTAAATCTTTCAAAACAGCCAAAAGGCCGGCCCGCCAATCAGGGCGGAAAATTCCAAAATCCTGTTCCAGGTCAGAACAATCCATTCGCGAATTCATAGGGCGCTCAGCTGGCGTCGGATATGCGATCGATGGAATGTCGGACACCTTTACCTTGCGACCGGCTTGGGCAAAAACTTCACGCGCAAAATCTGCCCAACTCACGTCCGGTGCTCCGGAGAAATGATAGGTGCCACCACTTTGACCGGAGATCATGTTATCGGCAATTTCTAAACAAGCTGCTGCAATATCCGCCGCAGGCGTCGGTCCGCCAATCTGATCGGCGACAACTGTCAAAGAGTCCCGCTCCTCGGAAAGACGCAACATCGTTTTGACAAAGTTGTTGCCATGCGCGGAAAACACCCAACTTGTCCGCAGAATTGCGGCGCAACAACCGCTTGCACGAATCCCCTCTTCACCGGCCAGTTTGGAACGCCCATACGCCCCAAGCGGGCCGACATCGTCGCTTGTTTTCCAAGGAGCAGTGCCAGACCCTTCGAAAACGTAGTCCGTTGAAATGTGTACAAAAGGAATGTCTCGACGAAGACATGCGTTCGCCATAGCAGTCGGCGACTTACCGTTGACTAAAGTGGCTAGCGCTTCTTCCTCTTCAGCTTTGTCAACGGCCGTGTATGCAGCCGCATTGATCACAGCGCCGGCGTCGGTTTCCGCGATGATCGCCGCACATGCTTCCGGATTGCTCAAGTCCGCCTCATCGCGGCCCAGTGCGATCACCCGATCGCTTTGACGTTGCAGTTCAGTCGCTACTTGTCCTGTGCGGCCAAACACCAGAATGGGCGCCTCAATACTTTGTTTTGGCGTCTCGTTCATATCCAAATCTCACAAAATCTTCTTCATAGAGTGAATACACTAACTCTCGTTCGTCGCTTGATAGTGCGAACTCAACCGGTTCTCGTTCTTCCCAAATCAGGCGCGTCTTTAAAACGTTTTCAGATCCAATTTCCCGTGGGCCATCAGCGCATTTAGCTTGTCTATCTAGCCAGAAAACAACATCCTCCAAACCGTCCTCAAGTCGGAAAACATCGGCATTTTCCGGGATGAAATCTACGGCAGCACGTACATGATTGTCGAACGCAAAAGGCCGGCGATTCCTTTCAGAGGCAGCATCCTCCAGCCAACTCCCAAAGGTCGTATTGTCTGGAATCTGACCCTCAATCTCCCGCTGAAAAAGAAAAGCTGACGCAAGCCGGTCAATAGGATGCCGAACGACGGCAAAGCTCGCATCAAAAAAGTCATTTGGAAACAAGCTATTCAATGCATTCAACGGAACGTGTTGTGGTGAACTTTTTGTCCATCGAAGGCGATTGGGCCGTCCGCCAAATTTCGTATCGTGGAAAGCCAGCTTCCCAAAACGCCGTACAAGATACCTCTCCACAGAGGTACCTGCGCATTTGGGAACATGCGCGAAGTAAATCAGTTTGCCAGAAATTCTAGCAATCGGCATACCAATTCACCCAGTGCCCAATCGTTGTCCGACACCATGACGTTCTTGCAAAGGTCGCCACCAGTCTTCATTCTCAAGATACCACGTGACAGTCCTTTCCAACCCCTCTTCAACCGTTACGCTTGGACGCCATCCGAGTTCCTCACGGATTCGAGTTGGATCAATTGCATATCGCGCATCGTGACCGGGCCGGTCGGTCACAAAAGTTATTTGATCGGCATAAGACGTACCGTCAGTTTTTGGGTGTTGCGCGTCCAGTATCGAACAGAGTGTTTTCACCAACTGAAGGTTTGTTCGTTCATTCTCGCCACCAATATTGTAAGAGCGCCCCAGCTCCCCTTTTTGGGCAACCAAAAGCAGAGCGTCTGCATGGTCCTCGACATACAACCAGTCGCGCACATTGGAACCATCGCCATAGATCGGAAGTTCTTTTCCAGCCAATGCGTTCAGAATAACAACGGGGATCAGTTTCTCGGGGAAATGATACGGGCCGTAATTGTTGGAGCAGTTAGTTAATACAACCGGTAGCCCATAAGTTTCTTGCCACGCCCGTACCAAGTGATCCGATGCGGCTTTGGATGCGGAATATGGGCTGCGTGGGTCATAGGCCGTCGTTTCGGTAAACTGCACCTTCGGATCATTCGGAAGAGAGCCGAATACTTCATCCGTGGATATGTGGTGGAAGCGAAAGGCCTCAGGTTTGCCTGCATTTACCCAATAGCTTCTGGCGGCTTCAAGCATGTTGTAGGTGCCGGTGATATTGGTTTCGATGAAGTCTCCCGGCCCGTCGATAGAACGGTCGACGTGAGACTCCGCTGCTAGGTGCATGACAACATCTGGTTTGTGAGCCGCAAAAATCTGATCCAGTTGTTCACGATCGCGGATGTCGGCTTTCTCAAACGAATACAGAGGGCTATCCGAAACGGAAGCCACGTTTTCCAAGCAAGCCGCGTAAGTCAAAGCATCAAGATTAACGACCTCATGCCCGCGCGAAACAGCCAATCGAACTACTGCTGACCCAATAAATCCAGCGCCTCCGGTAACAAGAAGTTTCATGCTGCTCATTCCTTAAATGTGAAGGGGCTATCGAAGTCATCCAGAACCGGCGCGGACGTGTCTTTTTCAGACAGGATTGGATTGCCATCGAAATTCCAATCGACGCCGCAACTATCCCATCGCAGACCCGCGTCACACTCAGGAGAGTAGTAATCTGTGCATTTGTAGACAATTTCGGTGTCTGGCTCACGGGTTACGAAGCCGTGTGCGAAACCGGCTGGAATCCAAAGCTGTTTGCCGTTTTCGGCAGTTAGCTCTTCGCCCACCCATTCGCCGTAGGTCGGGCTTCCTTTGCGAATGTCGACGGCTACATCAAATAGCGCTCCGCGACCGCATCGAACCAGTTTTCCTTGCGCATGTGGCGGTGTCTGAAAATGAAGACCTCTGATTGTTCCGGCTTCACTCGAAAGCGAGTGGTTATCCTGAACAAAATCAATATCCAAGCCGGCATCCGCCATGCGCTTTTTGTTCCAGCTTTCGGAAAAAAACCCCCGATGATCTCCAAATCTGGCAGGGGTCAACAGGACCACGCCAGGTAGGCGCGTTTCGGCAACTTCCAACATACGAATGAGTCCTAAAACCAACGTTGGCCACTGCATACACGCGGTAGGTCAGCAGGAAAACCCCATTGCCACGACTGGAAGCACTACGTGTTGTATAGTTTCACAGATTTCATTTTCTCGTAGTGTGGAAGTGCTGCGTCCAGCACATGTTGGAGATAGTCCGGCACCTCAGGTAGCGGTCCTTCAGCACCTGCGAAACCTGTCGATTTCCACACGGCGCCATACCAGTGAGATGCCCAGACGCCGTCGGCCTTGTGCCCGCCCTCCGGCCAAGAAAGCATGTCTTCCGAAAATGGTAAGTCTATGGACTTACAGAGCTTTTTGAGCATCTCGCGGGGGTTTTCGCGGATGTCGTGACTATCGACTACGATTGGTGTCTGTCCCCAATCGGACACGAGATCAAAAAGCTCTGACTGTTGTTCGAAGCCTATGTCCGAGATCGTCGGATTTTCCCTTTTCGCTGCGTATGAAGCAATGACGCGGGCTGGATGGCGAATAAGAAAAACATTGGTCAGGTCACGCATCCAGTCTCTCGGGACACCTTCGACCATATGCTGTGTCATATGCTTCTGATAATAAACCTTTTTCTCATCCGGAATTGGTCCGGATAGATCGCGTACCACGTCATGTGGGTCCTGACTCTGCGAGGTAAGAATATCCTCTTTCATGGGGTGATCGATACCGGTCATGTTCAAATATGCTGCATAAAACGGCTCATCCACCACCGCGCAGTCTGAGCGGTTGCCAAATGCGTACATCATGGCGGTCGAAAGGTTGCGGGGGCCGCTCCACATGGCGATTTTCATGAGGCGCTTTCTCCTGTCTGCAAAGCGTCGGTTTTACGTCGGTAAAACGTCTGTATTGGAATTTCAGTTCTTGGCTGCTTCTCTGGCAACCAGATCTTTGTAAAGCCGGCGGATGTGTTTGGTCATTTCACCCATTTCGCCGTCACCGATCTGGCGGCCGTCGATGGCACTCACAGGCGTCTGGGCACCAAAAGTCCCGGTCAGGAATGCTTCGTCGGCGCCATACGTATCGACTAGTGAATAGTTCCTCTCAAACACGGGAATCCCGTCAGCGCGGCACACATCAATCACCTTCTGACGCGTGATGCCGTTCATGCAATAGTCACCAGTAGAAGTCCAAACAGCCCCTTTTCGCACGATGAAGAAGTTGCAGGCATTTGTGGTGTTCACGAATCCATTCACGTCAAGCATCAGCGCCTCATCGGCGCCAGCTTTCTCGGCGGCGATGCACGCCAAGATACAGTTGAGTTTTGAATGCGAGTTTAGTTTCGGATCTTGCGTCATCGGAAGCCCCCTAACGTGCGGCACCGTAGCCAAACGAATTGGACGAGGCAGCGAGGGCTTTGAGTGTTCCATAATAATGGTCATGGTGGGACCCTGCTGGCTTAGCCCCGGGTGCTGGAACGGACGGGTTTTCACGCCACGAGTAACCATCAGACGAGCATGGGCATCAGATGTCATGCTGTTTGCCGCGCGGGTGTCCTCAAGCGCCTGAACCACCGCAGCTTTGTCCATCCCGATGTCCAGATCGATCGCTTTCGCAGCTTCAAATAGCCGGTCAATATGTTCGTTCAGGAACGCCCAGTGCCCGTCATAAAGGCGTAGCCCTTCCCACACCCCATCTCCCAACATGAAGCCGCTATCGTAAACGGAAACTACCGCCTCGGATTTTGGCACTACCCTGCCGTTAAGCCAAATGAGTATTTCCTCGTTTCGGGCGTCTTCCGCGGCCTGGTGGGTTGTGACGTGGTCGGTCATTTGCTCTTTCCCCTTCGCTGGTGAGGCGACGCTAGAGCGGAGTTACGGAGAGGCCAAGTCGGAAAATGCGATCAAAGCCGTTCACCACAGCGTGACATTTGGTTTCATGGGATTGAGGCTTTTACTGCGGGTACGCAGGGTGGCGACAAAGGAGAGTCACCTCATGTCCAGATTACAGAACCTGAAGTCCGCTGTTTTGTTTGTCCTGATCCTCGTAGGAGCCGCGGTTCAAGGGCATAAATCCCATGCTGCGGGTAGCGAAACGCTCGTTGTGGCAGGTGGCTGTTTCTGGTGCGTTGAAAAAGACTTCGAAAGCGTTCCCGGTGTAAAAGAGGCCGTTTCGGGCTACACCGGTGGCTCCACAAAGAAGCCGACTTACAAGCAGGTTACAAAAGGCGGGACCGGACACTACGAGGCGGTCAAAATCATTTATGACCCTGCAAAAGTTTCGCGCGAGGAGTTGCTGCATCTGTTCTTCAGATCAGTCGATCCCACGGACGCTGGTGGACAATTCTGTGACCGCGGCGACAGCTACCGCACCGCTATTTTCGTCTCTAACAAACGCGAAAAGTCGCTTGCTGAAGCGGCCAAGGCCGAAGCGCAAGCTGCGTTGGGGCGCAACATCGTTACCCCGATTTTGGACGCAGGCCGTTTCTATGACGCCGAAGATTATCATCAAGATTACTACAAGGGCGAAAACATCGTTTTGACCCGCTTTGGCCCGAAGAAGCAAAGCGAAGCTTACAAACGTTATCGCAAGGCTTGCAAACGTGATGCCAAGGTCAAGGCGCTTTGGGGAAGCGCGGCACCCTTCGTTGGAAACTGATAGGCAGCAGTTAAAAGCTGCTCGTACGACGGTTAGATTTTTGGCGCGGGATCAAAACCGCGCCTCATCCACGTCCTTCAGATCCGGGATGACATCAGCGGTGCCATGTCGCGTGACCATCAATGCGGCGGCACGCGACGCGAGCATAATTGCCTGCTCCATCGGTAAACCACGATCTCGTGCTGCAAGAACGTAACCGGTGAAGGTATCGCCGGCTCCCGTCGTGTCGACAGGAGTGACCGGCATGGCCGGGAAGTCTCGGCTTTCTGTTTGTGTGATCCAGCGCGCGCCCTTGGCTCCGAGTGTAATGATGACATCCGGTACGCCCAGCGCGCCTGCCGTCTTGCCGGTTGCAGATTCGAGCTGTGCGGCTTCGACTTCGTTGAGGATCAAAAAATCCAAATACGGCAAAATCTTTGCAGTAGCGTCTGCATCGAAAGGCGCAGCAGCATACGCGACGTACAATCCCAATTCACGCGCCATTTTGGCGGTTTCGGCCTGATTTAGTGTCTCATTTTGTACCAAAAAGGTGTCCCCAGTAGACGCCTCCGCCAAAGCCGCAGCGCGCGTTTCTTCCGGAATTTCATGGTTCGCCCCCGGCAACAGAACGATCGCATTTTCTCCGCTTGCATCGACATTGATGATCGCGTGCCCCGTCGGGACATCTGATAGAACGGACACATGTCGCGTATCGACTCCGGATTCCATCATCTGATCACGTGCCCAGAGGCCCTCATTACCCACGGCACCGATATGAACCGTGCGTGCACCTGCCCGTGCTGCCGCGACAGACATGTTGGCACCTTTGCCTCCGAGGCCGCGATTCAAGCCCTGCGCAGCAAGGGTTTCTCCGGGGCCGGGAAGGTGGGGTACGCGATAGAAATAGTCCGCGTTGATGGAACCGAGATTGTAGATTGCCATAAGCCGTACCCTTTTTGACCACATGATCAATTTTGTGATGCTCTGTCTATCTCAGAATGTCGGATTTGCGCGTTTCCTCCAAGGCAGGGGTTTGCTATTTCAATGGAACCAAACCTTGGGGGGTTCTGAGCAGTGAAGGGCGACAAGCCGGGCGTCACGCCGATGATGGCGCAATATCTGGAGATCAAAGCGCAATATCCCGATGCGTTGCTGTTCTATCGGATGGGCGATTTTTACGAGATGTTCTTTGACGACGCTGTGGCGGCGGCGGAGGCTCTGGACATTGCCTTGACCAAACGCGGCAAGCATGACGGAGCCGACATCCCAATGTGCGGGGTGCCGCACCATGCAGCCGAAGGGTATTTTCTGACGCTTATCCGCAAAGGATTTCGGGTGGCTGTTTGTGAGCAGCTGGAGAGCCCGGCAGAAGCAAAGAAGCGCGGATACAAGGCCGTGGTCAAGCGCGACGTTGTTCGTTTGGTGACTCCCGGAACTCTGACGGAAGATAGCTTGCTTGATGCGCGGCGACACAACTTCCTGGCTGCGTTTTCCATAGTGCGTGATGAAGCGGCTTTGGCCTGGGCCGATATTTCCACCGGCGCGCTTCACGTGACGCCAATGGCACCAGTCCGTCTGGGACCGGAACTTGCAAGATTGGCGCCAAGTGAGTTGCTGGTCGCCGAGGGCGCAGAAGGAAATGTGAACTCCGTTGCCGACGATATGGGTGTCTCTATAACGTCCGTTTCACGCGGCAGTTTCGACTCTGTTTCAGCGGAAAAACGTGTTTCTGCTTTATTCAAGGCATCCTCTTTGGAGGCTTTCGGCACTTTTGGTCGCGCCGAAACCGGTGCTCTTGGGGCCATCGTTGACTATCTGGAAATCACACAGAAGGGCAAACTCCCGCTGCTTCAGCCACCAGTGCGCGAAGCCACGCAGGGGGTAATGCAGATTGATGCAGCGACACGCCGCAATCTGGAACTGACGGCAAGCCTGTCAGGTGGGCGGGCGGGATCTTTGCTGGCGACGATCGACCGAACCGTTACTGCGAGTGGCGCGCGTTTGCTTGAACGGCGGCTGTCCTCTCCGTCGCTATCGATTCCCGACATACGGCGGAGGCTGGACTCTGTTTCCTACATGGCAGACAACAGGAGTGTCGCTGCGGACCTGCGCGACAGTCTCAGAAAAGTGCCGGATCTGGATCGCGCGCTTTCGCGATTATCACTGGATCGGGGTGGACCAAGAGACCTTGCCGCTGTTCGTAACGGCCTTGGGCAGGCTGGCGAGCTTGCCGAGCGCGATTTTGGAGAGCTTCCGGCGGATCTCGCTGAAGCGAGGATGTCGCTTGAGGGTCATGACCAGTTACTCGACCTCTTGGAAGATGCCTTGATTGCGGAACCGCCTCTTTTGGCGCGGGATGGCGGGTTCATCGCGCCAGGATTTGATGCGGAACTCGACGAAAGCCGGGAGTTGCGAGACGAGGGTCGTGGGGTGATCGCCGGCATGCAGGCGCAATATTCGGATCAGACCGGAATCGCGTCCCTCAAAATCAAACACAACAACGTTCTGGGCTATTTCATCGAAACCACGGCCAAACATGCCGATGCGATGATGTCACCGCCACTTAGCGAAACCTTTATTCATCGTCAGACAACGGCAAACCAGGTACGCTTCACCACCGTTGAGTTGAGCGAAATGGAAGCCAAGATTTTGAACGCGGGAAATCGCGCTCTAGAGATCGAAAAGCGGCTCTATGACACCTTAAAAGGGGCCATTCTTGAATGTTCGGCGCGGATATCCACAGCGTCAAAAGCACTTGCGGAATTCGATTTGGCGAGCGCCATGGCGGAACTGGCGGTCAACGAGAACTGGATACGGCCAGATGTCGACGACAGCCGGGATTTTGCAATCGAAGGCGGGCGGCATCCCGTCGTCGAAGCCGCATTGCGCAAAGTCGGCGATCCGTTCGTAGCCAATAATTGCGATCTTTCCGGAGGGGATGCCGCGAGCATCTGGTTGCTGACTGGTCCAAACATGGCTGGTAAATCGACTTTTCTTCGTCAAAACGCCTTGATCGCATTGCTTGCGCAGATGGGGAGCTTTGTGCCTGCCGACAGGGCTAAAATCGGTTTGGTTAGCCAGTTATTCAGCCGCGTGGGAGCAAGCGACGATCTCGCACGTGGTCGCTCCACGTTTATGGTTGAGATGGTGGAAACAGCCGCAATTCTCAATCAGGCTGACGATCGGGCTCTGGTCATTCTCGACGAAATAGGCCGTGGGACGGCGACTTATGATGGCTTGTCGATTGCTTGGGCCACGTTGGAACATCTGCATGATGTGAATAAATCCCGCGCGCTGTTTGCAACGCATTACCACGAAATGACCCAGCTCGCTGGCAAGATGTCTGGCGTGGATAACGCAACGGTTGCGGTTCGAGAATGGGAAGGCGAAGTGATCTTTCTTCATGAGGTCACGCAAGGTGCGGCTGATCGCTCCTACGGTGTGCAGGTTGCACAGCTGGCTGGCTTGCCTTCCGCCGTTGTTGAGCGTGCTCGCGTTGTTCTGGACGCTTTGGAAAAGGGAGAGCGTGAAGGTAAAGCTCAAAAGGCCTTGATCGATGATCTACCTTTGTTTGCAGCCACGCCCGCTCCAGTGGCCGCCGCACCTTCGGGTCCGTCACCTCTACAAGAGAAGTTAGAACAAGTGCATCCGGACACCCTGAGCCCCAGAGAAGCGCTGAACCTGATTTATGAGCTCAAAGAACTGGCAGGCGATTGAGGTTACCAGCTTCCGGACGCACCGCCTCCGGAAGAACTTCCTCCGCCAAACGAAGATCCTCCGGATGAGGACGAGCTTTCAGATCTTTTTGGGATCACACGCTTGACGCTCCAACTGTCGTGACAGTTCTTGCAGTTGTAATCCACGCGCTTGAGTCCGGTAGATGTTGTCGTCGCAGACTCTAGAATGGTGCTGTCGCTTTCGAGCGTTTTGTAACCGCACGACCGACAGGCACCGTAGCGTGTGAACAGACTCTTGTAGCCTTCAACAGTGTGGTGATCGCAGCGCATGCAGCACCAGACGTCGTAGTCCACGCTTTTCAGGCGTTCCTCTGTGATTTGACCCGCTTTGAGGTAGTCATCGTCGAGGTCTTCCTGAATGCGCTCCATCTTGGAGCCGTCGTTCGGGCATCGGCGCGGCCGATTTCGCTGCCATTTTCTAAAAAGGACATATGCTCCGCCCGCCAGTGCGGCCCAAATTGCATAAATCCAGGCCCCGATGCCGTCGACGGTTCGCCGAGCGGCGTTGATCGTTTTTTCCATTCCTGTCGCATCCGCTTCGCCGGGCCAATAACCGGTGAGATTGCGAAATACGTGGTCCACACCCCGATTGATTCCTTCGAAGTAGGCATCTTTCTTGAAATGCGGGGTTATCACCGAGTCGATGATGTTTTTCATCGGAATGTTTTTGTCCGACCCGTACCCCGAACCAACTTCGATCCGCATGACCCGATCGTTGAGAGCAATCAGCATCATGACACCATCATTCCGGGACGCGTCTCCGACGCCCCAATGATTGAAAAGGTCGGTCGCAAAGGGTTCGATCTGACCGTTGTGACCATAGCTGAACATGCTGTCGATGGTGACAACAGTGAACTCAATCCCGTGATCATTGCGGATTTCGACAAGTTTTTCTCGGATAACCTGTTCTTCGTCCTGGCTCAGGACGAAGGCAAAATCATTGACGTAGAGCTCATCATAAGATGGGAGGTCGGCGGCTATGGCCGGGACGGCAACGCTAATCAATGTCACCAGTGTCAGAACGAAATTGCGCAAAAGAAAAAGCTCCCGAGTTTCCGGGAGCTTTTTAGCAAGGATTTCAAAACTTGTTTAGCCCGGGTTAGAGCTCACGCCGACTTGTGCGGGACGCAGAAGGCGATCATGCAGCATAAAGCCTTGCGCAGAAACCTGAATGATATCGCCTGCCTTGGTGTTGGGCACGGGTGCCTCGAACATGGCTTCGTGAACATTCGGGTCGAACTTGTCGCCAACTTCGGGGCTTACAATTTCAATGCCGTGCTTGGAGAACGTTTTCAGAAGCTCGCGCATCGTCAGTTCGATACCTTCTATCAAGGCGGCAGATGCTTCTTTTTGTTCGTCAGTGATGGTTTCAACAGCGCGCTTCATATTGTCGAACACAGGCAACATGTCACGGGCAAGCTTGGAACCACCGTACTGTTCGGCTTCGCGACGCGCCCGGTCGCCACGCTTGCGCGCGTTCTCGGCATCTGCGAGCGCACGCATCCAGCGATCTTTCAATTCGTCGCGCTCTGCGCGAAGCTCGTCCAGTTCAACCGCTTCGTCTTCCAGATCGTCCAGCGACTGGGCAAATTCTTCTGCTTCTGCTTCGGATACGTCGTCCAGAAACTCTTCTTCTTTCGGCTCTGCCATAATGCACCTCTAACCGCGATCGGAGAGCAGTTTTCCGACCAGTTGCGCCGTGTAATCCACAATCGGCACGATACGTCCATAGTTCAGGCGCTTTGGTCCGATGACCCCGACAGCGCCCACGATCTTTCGATCAGCGTTCATATAGGGAGACACCACCAAAGAGGAACCCGAAAGTGAAAAAAGTTTGTTCTCAGAGCCAATAAAAATGCGAACGCCGTCGCCTTCTTCGGCAAGTTGCAGAAAATCGGCAATATCACGCTTGCGCTCGAGGTCATCAAACAGGGTCCGGATGCGTTCAAGATCCCCTTCGTCCTCTCCTGCACCAAGAAGATTCGACCGCCCGCGCACGATCAGACGTTCAGGTTGTTCGTCCCCATCTGCCCAGAGAGCGAGACCGTTTTCGACCATGTCACGGGCAAGAGTATCTATCTCCTGCCGGCGGGTTTTGATCTCTTCCTGTACCGCTGACTGTAGCTCGGAAAGAGTCCGCCCTTCGGCGACAGCGTTCAAGAAATTCGCAGCTTCGCGCAGTGAGCTAGGTGTTTGTCCGGCGGGCGGCGTAAACAGACGGTTTTCAACGTGGCCATCTGCAAAGACGAGAACGACAAGCGCTCTATCCTGCGCCAACGACACAAATTCGATGTGTTTGATCGGCGCCTCATGTTTGGGAGCAAGGACGAGCGACGCACCATGGGTCACACCCGAAAGGGCGGTGGACACCCGATCCAGCAAAGAACCGACATCGCCACCTGTATCTCCCATTGTGGCGTCGATTTTTTCACGATCGCCAGTGTCGAGGTCTCCTACTTCCAGAAGTCCATCCACAAACATTCTCAGACCCATCTGCGTTGGAACCCGACCTGCGGATATGTGGGGGCTGTCGAGAAGACCGAGATACTCGAGATCCTGCATCACATTGCGAATGGTTGCAGCGCTGACGTTTTCCGATAGCGAACGTGTGAGTGTACGGGAGCCGACCGGATCGCCGGTTTCCAGATATCCCTCGACAACGCGGCGGAACACTTCCCGCGAGCGACTGTTCATTTCATCGAAGATTTTGCTGCTGTCTGTCATCGGTGTTTCGCCTTGGTATGCCCATTAAAGGGGACATGGCGCCAAGGTCAATCGGGAGCGTTGACCGTATGGCAAACAGGGTTGCCCCACCCTGCCCGCGCGCGTATGCCTTGGCCAAACAGCAAAAGGATGTCTGCCCATGCGCCCCTCCGGTCGTCAGCTTAATGAAATGCGCGAAGTGTCGATTGAAACCAACGTCACGAAACATGCCGAAGGATCGTGTCTGATCAAAATGGGCGATACGCATGTGCTTTGCACCGCCTCTCTGGAGGCTCGTGTTCCTCCGTTTATCAAAGGGTCAGGACTTGGTTGGGTTACGGCGGAATATGGAATGCTGCCGCGTTCGACATCATCGCGTATGCGTCGTGAGGCGACTGCCGGAAAACAGGGTGGCCGGACGGTTGAAATCCAGCGCCTGATCGGTCGGTCGCTTCGGGCCGGCGTTGACCGGGTTGCGCTGGGTGAACGTCAAATCACTGTGGATTGTGATGTTATTCAGGCGGATGGCGGTACTCGTTGCGCCTCTATCACCGGCGGTTGGGTCGCGTTGCGCCTCGCGGTGAATGCTCTGATGAAAGCGGGCGATGTCGTAAGTGACCCGTTGATTTCGCCGGTCGCAGCGGTGTCCTGCGGTATCTACGCGGGCCAACCAGTACTTGATCTGGACTACCCTGAAGACAGTGAAGCCGGTGTTGATGGCAATTTCATCATGCTCGGCAATGGCCAGATGATTGAAACGCAGATGTCCGCAGAAGGTTCGACCTATTCCCGCGACCAAATGAACCAACTCATTGATTTGGCTGAGAAAGGTGTCTCTGAACTTATTGCCGCACAGGAAGCCGCCGTCGCATGACCCGAAAGTTCACGGACAAAAAGCTGCTGATGGCGACCCACAACAAAGGCAAGCTCGAGGAGATGATACATCTTCTTGAGCCCTTTGGGGTGAGTGTAGTTGGTGCCGCAGAAATGGATCTACCGGAGCCAGAAGAAACCGAAGACACTTTTGTCGGAAACGCACGGATCAAGGCCCATGCGGCAGCGAAAGCAACTGGCCTACCGGCGCTTTCAGATGACAGTGGGATTACCATCGACGCATTAAACGGAGCGCCAGGTGTCTACACAGCGGACTGGGCAGAAACAGAAAACGGTCGCGATTTTGTTCTGGCAATGACACGTGCGCACAATGAGCTTGAGGCGATTGACGCGCCGCATCCGCGATTGGCGCAATTCCGGTCGACTTTGGTGCTTGCCTGGCCTGACGGTCATGACGAAGTTTTTGAAGGGGTCGCACCGGGGCATCTCGTTTGGCCCATGCGCGGCAAAGACGGGTTTGGGTATGATCCGATGTTTGTTCCAGACGGGCACGACATTACCTTTGCCGAAATGGATCGCTGGGAGAAAAACAAGATCAGCCACCGCGGACGAGCGGTAGAAGCCTTTGTGAAGGGTTGTTTTGAGTGACGATTGGCAGAATGGCGGGTTTGGGCTTTATGTCCATTGGCCGTTCTGTCAGGCCAAGTGCCCGTATTGCGATTTCAACAGCCATGTGAGCCGCGAAATTGATCAATCGCGCTGGCTTAGAGCCTATTTGAGCGAGCTGGACCGGATTGCCGCAGAGACTGCTGGCCGCGTCTTAAACACGGTATTTTTTGGCGGTGGCACACCAAGTTTGATGGACCCCGAAATGGTTGCGGCCATTCTTGAAAGGGTGCGGCAACTATGGCCAACATCCAATGATATGGAGATCACCTTAGAGGCGAATCCAGGATCGGTGGAAGCTGGCAAGTTTGTCGCCTTTCGAGATGGTGGCGTGAACCGGATTTCGATGGGCATTCAGGCATTGAATGATCGCGATTTGCAGCGTTTGGGACGCATTCACACGGTTAGTGAAGCAAAAGAAGCCTTTGATATTGCGAGAAATGCTTTTGATCGGGTCAGCTTTGACCTGATTTATGCCCGACAGGATCAGACGCTTGAAGATTGGAAATCCGAACTTCGGGAAGCGCTGTCTATGGCGATTGACCACTTGTCACTATATCAACTCACAATTGAACAAGGCACCGCCTTTGGGGACAGGTACGAGCGTGGCAAATTACGTGGTTTGCCCGAGGACGATCTGGCAGCCGACATGTATGAGGTAACGCAGGAAGTCTGCGCTGAAGCAGGCATGTTGCCCTATGAGGTATCAAATTATGCGGCTGAGGGCTCCGAGTCTCGCCACAATAGGATTTATTGGCGCTACGGTGACTATGTCGGGATTGGTCCGGGCGCCCATGCGCGCTTAACCCTGAGCGGTCAGCGACAAGCAATTGAAAGCTGGCGCAATCCGTCCAAATGGCTTGAGGCGTCGGAAGCCGGCACCGGAGAGAGCCTGAGAGAAGCGATTTCACGAGAGGGACAGGCCGCTGAACTTCTTTTGATGGGATTGCGCTTGACCGAAGGTGTGAGCCTGTCACGGTACGAGGCGTTGGCTGGACAACCGCTGGAAGGGCGTCGCATGGAAAGTTTGTTTGATCTTGGCATGATCGCGCGAGAAGGCGACACATTGCGGGTCTTGCCACAAGGGCGCATGGTGCTGAATTCGGTGCTGGCCGAACTGCTGGCAGATTGATGCGCATCCTTTGGCTGATTGGCGGTTTGCTTGCGCTTGCGTTTGGCCTGGTTGGGGTGGTGTTGCCTTTGTTGCCAACCGTACCGTTTCTCCTGCTCGCCGCCTTTTGTTTTGCGCGCTCGTCAGAACGGCTTCACAACTGGCTTTTGGCACACAAGTCATTTGGCCCGATGATCGAAGACTGGCAACGCAGTGGTGCGATCCGTCCAAGTGCAAAAAGGGCAGCAACACTGTCTATTGCCGTTGTTTTTGGAGTTTCGCTGGTTTTAGGTGTCAAAACTACCGTTTTGGCCATTCAAGCAGTGGTTTTGAGCGCAGTACTTTTTTTCATCTGGACGCGACCTAACGGTTAGCAGTCAGAATTCGACACAATTCGTCCAGCTCATCAAGTGTTTGATAAGAAACGGTAATTTTTCCAGATTCTCCGCCAGTTGTGTGGTCTACACTGACTTTCATGCCTAAATTCGCCGAAAGATCGCCTTCTAGAGCGACTGTGTCGGCGTCCTTACGGGTCTTTGGTCGGGATTTTTTATTTTGCTCGACGAGAGAGCCTGTTTTTTTAGCCAATTGTTCGGTCTGACGAACCGACAAACCACCCTTGATGACCTTCTTCGCCAGATCGCTGGCGTTGTCTGATGTAATCAGTGCCCGGGCATGCCCGGCTGATAGCTCTCCGGATTTGAGGTGTGCAAGCACATCATCCGGTAGATTTAAAAGTCGCATCAAGTTGGCTATGTGACTGCGGCTCTTGCCAAGCGCTTCGGAAAGCTTTTCTTGAGTGTGGCCGAATTTCTCCATCAGCTGACGATACCCCATCGCCTCTTCAACCGGGTTCAGATCAGCTCGTTGAATGTTTTCAATAATAGCAATTTCGAGCACTTCCGTGTCGTCATACTCCCGCACAACGATTGGCAGCTCATGCAGCTGCGCCATCTGAGACGCCCGCCACCGGCGTTCACCTGCGACAATTTCAAATTTGTCAGAGCCTTTCTTACGCACGATCAGGGGCTGAATAACGCCCTTTTCCCGGATTGAGTTTGCCAATTCTTCCAGTTGATCAGGCGTAAAATCTCTTCGCGGCTGATCCGGATTTGGCACAATCTGTTCAATCGGAACGACCATATCGGGTCGCCGAGAAGGTTCCTCGGTCTGCTGGCGGGAGTTATCTTCGGTCACATCTGCCATCAGAGCGCTCAGCCCTCGGCCCAAACCACGCGTCTTTCTCTTTTCAGCCATTTGGTGCTCCCCCAATTACGCCGCTATTTTGTTGTGTTTGGCCAAGAGTTCCTTGGCAAGAAGGCGGTAAGCCTCCGCCCCCTTGGAAGCTGGATCATACTCCGTCACAGGCTGTGCAAAAGAGGGCGCCTCTGAAACGCGCACATTTCGCGGGATTTTTGTTTCGAAAACCAGGTCTCCGAGGTTATCGCGCGCATCTTGCTCAACTTGCTGGGACAGGTTGTTGCGCGCATCAAACATTGTCAAAACCACGCCTTCAATACGCAAGGCCTCGTTGGCCGTTTGTCGCACCTCCCTGACCGTGAACATAAGCTGAGACAAACCCTCGAGAGCGAAGAACTCGCTTTGGAGCGGGATAAGAACAGAGTCGGACGCAATCATAGCGTTCACTGTCAGCAAATTCAGCGACGGCGGGCAATCAATGAGGATGTAGTCAAATTCATACCGGTCCATTGGCGTTTGACGCAGAGCATCGTGCAAAAGAAAGCTGCGCTTTTCGTTGGACATGAGCTCAATGTCAGCGGAGCTGAGATCTACAGTTGCTGGCACGATAGACATTCCAGGAACGTCAGATGTCTGAATGACATCGCCGAGCTCTACTTCCCCCAGAATAAGATCATAGGTGGTGTATTCCCGGTCCTCAATATCCACTCCCAGGCCCGTCGAAGCGTTGCCTTGAGGATCCAAATCGACCAGTAAAACTTTACAGCCTTCTTCCGTGAGTGCGGAAGCGAGGTTTATGGCCGTCGTTGTTTTGCCAACACCGCCTTTTTGATTTGCGACCGCGATGATTTTGGGGCCTTTGGGCCGCGACGGATCAGACACGATTGAGTTCTCCGACCTTCAAAATTACTGCCTGGGGTTCCGTGATACTTTGAATGGCATCCACTTGAAAAGACCACGATTCCTTTGCATCGGCGATTTCTTTTTCCCAAGTGGCACCTTTGGGAAACAGCGCCAGTCCTCCGGTGGAAAGGTGGCGTTCGGCAAAGCCAAAAAGCATATTCAGATCGGCCAGTGCGCGAGCGCTCAGAACAGATGCTTTCTGCGGCTCAGTTTGCTCAATTCTTTGGCTGATTACAGTGGCTGGAACTCCAGTTTCACGCAACACGGACCGCAGAAAGGCGCATTTTCTCTGATCTGACTCGATCAGCGTCACTTTTTGGGGCGCCTCGGGCTCGGCGCACATGAGCGCAATAACAAGACCTGGAAAACCACCGCCACTTCCAATGTCCACCCAGTGTGATGTTGTGGGTGGAGCAATTTTCAGTACTTGGGCCGAATCCAAAATGTGGCGGGTCCAAAGATCCGCAATTGTGGATTTGGACACCAGGTTGATGCGCGGATTCCACTTAATCAGCATGTCGGCAAGCTGTTTGAGTCGTTCAGATGTTTCACGTGAAACATTGAGGTCAGCCAGAATTCGGTCGGGAATTGCCATCAAGCCGACTTTTCCCGTTTGGCCTGACGCAATTTAGCCAACAAGAGCGTCAAGGCAGCGGGCGTCATTCCGTCGAGTCGACCTGCCTGCCCAAGGTTTGCAGGACGGGCGTTGTTCAATTTGCTTTTGAGTTCGTTGGATAGCCCCTCGATTCCATCAAAATCGAAGTCCGATGGGATCAATTGGCTTTCGTCACGCTTCATCGCCTCAACATCTCGCTTCTGGCGCTCGATATAGTTGGCATAAAGTGCGTCTTTTTCCAGTTGCCCGCGAGTCTCCAGGTCAACGTCCTCGAAGGCAGGGTCGATTGGCAAGAGATCGTCAAAACCAACTTCGGGAAAGGCGAGGACCTGAAAGGCCGTTCGGCGATTACCATCCTGGTTGACCGCAATGCCCGCCGCATTGATTTCTCGTGGAGTAAGCGCCTCCTTTTCGAGGAGCGCGCGCCCAGAAACCAACTTCTCCAACTTCGCTCCAAAAATCCGACGTCGGTCTTCACCGATCAAACCCAGGGTTTCACCGATTGGTGTCAGTCTTTGGTCAGCGTTGTCAGCACGTAGAGACAAGCGAAATTCAGCCCGACTGGTGAACATACGGTAGGGCTCCGTCACGCCCCGGGTAATCAGGTCGTCAACCATCACCCCGATATAGCTGTCAGATCGGCTAAAGTAATGAGGATCCCTGCCCTGCGCGGACAAAGCCGCATTTAGCCCAGCGACCAAACCTTGAGCAGCGGCTTCCTCATATCCAGTGGTGCCGTTGATCTGGCCTGCAAGATAAAGACCTTCTACACCTTTGACGCCTAGTGCGGCATCCAATGCACGCGGGTCAACATAGTCATATTCGATGGCGTAACCAGGTTGGAGAATTTCAACATCCTCCAAAGCATAGATTGAGCGTACATAGTCTTCCTGAACATCCACAGGCAATGACGTGGAGATACCGTTCGGATACACTGTGTCGTCATCCAAACCTTCAGGCTCCAAAAAGATCTGATGGGAATCCTTATCTGCAAAGCGCACGATTTTGTCTTCTATAGATGGGCAATAGCGCGGACCAACACCCTCGATGTGGCCACCATACATTGCCGATCGATCAAGATTATTCCGGATGATGTCGTGTGTTTTTGAATTTGTGTGAGTGATACCACATGCAATCTGACGGGCCGTCGGCGCCTTATTCAAAAAAGAGAACATGACTGGCAGATCATCGCCGGGTTGGCTGTCGAGCAGGTCCCACTTAATGGTTTTTCCATTCAATCGTGGCGGTGTTCCGGTTTTCAATCGACCCAGTGGCAGACCGAAACTATCGATGCGTTCCGCCAACTTAATCGATGCGTTGTCGCCCATCCGACCGCCTGAATGAGAGACATCGCCGATATGGATCACACCACGGAGAAAAGTGCCGGTTGTAAGCACAACCGCATGAGCCTGAATTTCGACGCCATCAGCGAGAACAACTCCCCGAACGGCTTGTCCTTCCATTCTGAAATCGGTGACCTCTCCCTCGACAATCGTCAAGTTAGGTGTCGATTCAATTTCGGACAGCATTTCTGTGCGATAGATCCTTCGGTCAGACTGTGCGCGAGGCCCTTGAACCGCAGGCCCTTTTCTTCGGTTCAGAAGACGAAACTGTATACCCGCTTTGTCCGCGATCCGCCCCATGACACCATCAAGTGCATCTACTTCACGCACGAGATGGCCTTTACCAAGCCCGCCAATAGCAGGGTTGCAAGACATCACGCCGATACCAGATTTTTTCAGCGTCACAAGCGCTGTCTGTGCGCCCATGCGAGCTGAAGCTGTAGCCGCATCAGCGCCGGCATGACCACCACCAACAACAATGACGTCAAAATGTTTCACGTGAAACACTCCCCTCTCCGATCGCTATTTGCCAATGCAAAAGCTCGAGAAAATCTCATCCAACAGGTTTTCTACATCGACGTGCCCGACAATAGAATCAAGAGCACGAATCGCGGTGCGTAACTCTTCTGCACCAATATCATAATGATCAGGACCCAAGGCGAGAACGGCCCGCGCGGCATCCAGAGATTCAGAAGCCCTCTTCATAGCAATCCGATGCCGTTCACGCGTCGCAACGCCGGACCTACCAGCCTGCTCCGAAAGCTTTTCGGTGATCTCACCAACAAGTTCGCCAATACCAAAACCAGTCTTTCCGGAGATAGCGTCTCGCTGATTCTCCAATGTATCGGCTTTGGCGAGCCGAATGACATCATTTGGCATGGGAACAAAGTCTAGTTCCTGCTCATCGGACTTCAAAAATACCCGCAAGTCTGCGGCTTCCGCTCTTTCGCGGGCGCGCTGAATTCCGATGCCCTCAACGTGATCGTCCGTTTCGCGAAGGCCGGCCGTGTCAAGCAACGTCACAGGCAGGCCATTCAGCTCCATACGAACTTCAATCACGTCTCGTGTGGTGCCAGCATACTCAGAAGTTATTGCTGCTTCACGTCCAGCGAGGGCGTTCAAAAGAGTGGACTTTCCGACATTCGGCGCCCCTAGAATTGCAACTTCAAAGCCTGTTCGAATGCGCTCTGCTGTTTCGACTCCGGCGATTTCCCGATCCAGTTCCGTACGGACACCTGCCAGCAGCGCTTCGACCTCAGGCGTCACGTCAACGGGAACGTCCTCATCAGCAAAGTCAATTGTTGCTTCGATCAGGGCTGCGGCACGGATCAGGTCAGTGCGCCATTTGCCCGCGAGGTCACCAAGATCACCTGACAAAACGCGCAGGGCCTGGCGTCGTTGGGCTTCGGTTTCTGCGTCTATAAGATCAGCAAGACCTTCAACTTGCGCCAGGTCCAGACAACCATTCTCCAATGCCCGTCGTGTAAACTCACCTGCTTCGGCCAAACGAAGGCCTTCCATTTCGGAAAGCTCACGTAGGACCGCGTTCACAACCGCTGTAGACCCATGCAAATGCAGTTCGAGAACATCTTCACCCGTGAAGCTTGCCTTCTCCTCGAAATAGAGAACCAAAGCCTGATCAAGACGTCGGCCTTGGCCGTCCTTCAGTGTCTTCAAGGATGCGAAGCGTGGCCCGGGAAGCTCTCCCAAAAGCGCCCTGCCCGCGGAAGTCGCGCGGGTTCCGGACACTCGAACGACAGCGACCCCCGCTTTACCGGGGGCCGTTGCTAAGGCGAAAATTGTATCCGGCACATAGGCCATCACAGATCCCTTAGGTGTTCATCGAGTCAAAGAACTCGGAGTTGGTCTTGGTCTGCTTGAGTTTGCCAAGCAGGAACTCGACGGCATCGGTTGTACCCATGGGGTTGAGGATGCGGCGTAGAACAAAGGTTTTCGCCAGATCACCCTTGTCGACCAGAAGATCCTCTTTCCGGGTGCCGGACTTGAGAATGTCAATCGCCGGGAAGACACGTTTGTCTGCCACTTTGCGATCGAGAACGATTTCGGAGTTACCAGTACCTTTGAATTCTTCGAAGATAACTTCGTCCATACGCGAACCGGTATCGATCAGAGCCGTCGAGATGATGGTAAGGGAACCACCTTCTTCGATGTTACGAGCGGCACCAAAGAAGCGTTTGGGTCGTTGCAATGCATTTGCATCCACACCACCGGTCAGAACTTTACCCGATGACGGCACGACAGTGTTGAACGCCCTACCAAGTCTTGTGATTGAGTCGAGTAGAATAACAACATCTCGTTTATGCTCAACAAGACGCTTGGCTTTTTCAATGACCATTTCGGACACCGCAACGTGGCGGGTTGCAGGTTCGTCAAAGGTCGAGGAAATAACTTCGCCTTTTACCGATCTCTGCATGTCGGTGACCTCTTCAGGACGTTCATCGATGAGCAGTACGATCAAATAGCATTCTGGATGGTTGGCTTCGATTGAGTGCGCAATGTTTTGCAGGATCACTGTTTTACCAGTCCGCGGCGGCGCAACGATCAGGGAACGCTGACCTTTACCGATTGGTGCAACGAGATCGATCACACGGGCGGACTTGTCCTTGATGGTCGGATCTTCGATCTCCATCTTTAGACGTTCATCCGGGTAGAGAGGTGTCAGGTTGTCAAAAGCGATTTTGTGCTTGGCCTTCTCAGGGGCCTCAAAGTTGATCTGAGACACGCCTGTCAGCGCGAAATAGCGCTCGTTGTCGCCAGGGGCCGTCATAACACCGTCAACGGTGTCTCCAGTGCGCAGGGAGTGCTGACGGATCATTTCCGGGCTCACATAGATGTCGTCAGGACCCGGAAGATAGTTTGCTTCCGGTGAGCGCAGGAAACCGAAGCCGTCCTGAAGTACCTCGAGCACACCTTCTCCAGAGATTTCCCAGCCATCATCCGCGCGTTCGCGCAGGATCTGGAACATCATCTCGCCTTTGCGCATCGTGGATGCGTTTTCGATTTCGAGCTCCTCGGCCATCGCCAGAAGGTCTTTGGGGCTTTTTGCCTTCAGGTCGCCAAGAGCGAGCTTTTCCTGTGTCATGAAAATATCCTGTCGCCGCCCCTGGGGGAGCGGTTCGTCATTTTTGTATGTGGAAGACACGTGACCCGGACGGGCCAGTTGGGGAGATAATTAAGCGCTGACTCGAGGCGAGTCAATTCTCGTTAGAATTTCACCACAACAGACAACACGATCACAACCATCAGGATGGTCGGCACTTCGTTCATCATCCGATACTGACGGCCGGTCAGAGTATTCTCATCTCGTTCGAATTTCTTTCGCATCTGCATGAGCCAGTGATCGAAGCCCGTCATAGCGATAACACAGATCGCCTTGGTGTATGGCCAAATAGCGGTCCAATCCACGATTCCGGGAGTAAACACGAGAGTGAGACCGGCCATCCATGTGACAACACTGGCCGGCGCCATGATATATCGCTGGAGTTTGTGCTCCATGATCTTCAGCGTTTCGTCGAGATTGTCGCCCTTCTCTGCTCGCTCGGCGTGATACACAAACAAACGGGGGAGATAGAAGATCCCTGCCATCCAAGAGATGACCGCCATGATATGAAGGGAGAGCACGTACGGGTAAATATCGACAAGAAAGTATCCCATGGTCTTGGTCTCCGTGATCCTCTCGGTCCTCTCTAAATAAATAAAGAAATATAGAAAAGGATGATGATTTTGTTGGGGGCTTCATTTCTGTGGATTAAAGGTTTTCCCCAAGACTTATCCACACATGAGTATGTTCAGATGAGTTTTGAACACATTTTGATTTCGAGAAATTTAAAATCATAAAAACAAGGGCTTGGCCGATTTACAAATTTGATTTCGCTGGGGATAAATCTGCGGATGAACTTGGATAATTCAGTTGATCCCCGCGTCAGGAGTTTTCCCCATCCACTGTGCGGGAATCTCTGAATGGAGTTCTGGGGTTCCCGGGAAATCCACCGCTTGCAAAATCCCGCACATCTTTCCAGAAAGAATTCTCCTTCCTCACGGCGATCTGTCCACGGAGTTGTCCACATGCCAGCAAAACTCGTCCTAGCTTCCGGATCGGAAATTCGTGCCACGCTCCTGCGGAATTCAGGTGTGGACTTTGACATAAATCCGGGGCGCGTTGATGAAGAGATGATCAGACGCGGGCTGGAGGCAGAAGGCGCATCGCCTCGCGATATAGCGGATGCGCTGGCGGAATCCAAAGCTCGTAAGGTCAGCGCCAAGTCTCCAGGCGCGTTGGTTCTGGGGTGTGATCAGGTGTTGGATTTTCAGGGCAGGGTTTTTTCCAAACCTGATAGCCCTGAAGCAGCGAAAGCACAGCTTGAGCAATTACGTGGCCAACGCCACATGTTGCACTCGGCTGCTGTACTATATGAAAACGGCGAACCGGTTTGGCGATTTGTCGGGGTTGTGCGGCTATTCATGCGTGATTTCAGCGACAGCTATCTGAAAGGCTACCTTGCGCGAAACTGGGAAAGCATCCGGCACTCTGTTGGTGGCTATAAACTCGAGGAAGAAGGCGTTCGCTTGTTCGAAAAAATCGACGGCGACTATTTTACAGTTCTCGGCATGCCGCTTGTTGAAATACTGTCGTATCTGACGACACGGGGAGATTTAGAGAAATGACCTTGGCATCAATCCCGCTCGCCGGGGTGATTGGCGACCCGATAGCGCATTCGAAATCACCCGTTTTGCACGGTCATTGGCTACGCTCTCTCGGGCTTCCCGGACACTATGTCCCTTTAGAGGTAAAAGCCGATGATTTGGGTGATGTGCTAAAGGCCATGCCAAAAATGGGGTTCGTCGGCTGCAATGTGACGATCCCGCACAAAGAGCGGGTTATGCAGTTTGTCGACCAGATTACAGATCGCGCCACGCTCATAGGCGCCGTGAACACGCTGATTTTCCGAGAAGACGGTAGTATCCTTGGCGACAATACAGATGGCTATGGTTTCATAGAAAACTTGAAGCAGAACGCCAAGGAATGGGATCCCAAAGGTGGACCGGCTGTTGTTCTTGGTGCTGGTGGTGCCGCACGCGCGGTTGTCGCTTCGCTGTTAGATGCTGGTGCGCCCGAGATTTTGCTGACAAACCGAACGCGGGTGAGAAGTGACAACCTTCGGGATGATTTTGGTGCACGTGTGAAAGTCGTTGAATGGGTTCAGGCAGGCAACATCGTCGAACAAGCCCACACTCTGGTCAACACAACATCTCTTGGCATGACAGGAAAGTCGGAGTTGCGGGTTCCTCTGGATGGATTGCGAGCTGAAACCTTGGTGACCGACCTTGTTTACACGCCCCTGCGCACAGCGCTTTTGGAAACAGCGTCTGCAAAGGGGTGTGTCACCGTTGATGGCGTAGGAATGTTGCTTCACCAGGCGGTTCCGGGATTTGAGCGATGGTTCGGTAAGCGCCCAACTGTTGATCTGGCGACACGTCGTGCGGTTCTGGCATGACCTTTAAGCTTGGTCTCACAGGGTCGATTGGTATGGGAAAATCGACAACGGCGCAGATGTTTGTGGATCTGGGTTGCGCACTTTGGGATGCAGACGCGGCGGTTCACAGACTTTATGCGCATGGAGGTGCGGCCATCGCCTCGATAAGCGAGATTTGCCCGCAAGCAATCGTGGATGGCGCTGTTTCGCGCGATCGATTGCGCCAAGAAATCCAATGGGACCCGGAACTCCTGCAGAAGATCGAAGGCATTGTGCATCCTTTGGTTGCCCAAGATCGCGCAGAGTTTGTCGCCAAAGCAGAAAGCGATATTCTTGTTTTTGATATCCCGATCCTTTTCGAAACGGGCGGAAATGCTGCGATGGATGCAGTTGTATGTGTCTCTATTCCTGCGGAATTGCAGAGAGAGCGGGTTCTGGCACGAGGAACAATGACTGAAGCTCAGTTCGAACAAATCCTGGCCAAACAGATGCCGAACGACGACAAAGTTGCGAAATCTGACTATGTTGTCCTGACGGACACGCTTGACCATGCACGCGCGCAGGTCGAGAAAATCGTGAGCACCATCAGAGAGCAGTTGGCACATGCGTGAAATCGTACTTGATACCGAAACCACAGGATTTGACCCGTTCTCAGGCGACAGGATTGTCGAAATTGGTGCGCTCGAACTGTATAACCACCTGCCGACGGGTGAGACCTTTCATGTCTATATCAATCCTGAAAGAGGCATGCCCGAGGAGGCGTTTGGCGTTCACGGGATCGGACCGGATATTTTGGATGTTCCACGACCGGCCGAGCCCGGTGAAGTGACGCTCTTGGATAAGCCGGTGTTTTCTGCGTTCGGGCAGAAGTTTCTCGATTTCATTGGTGAAGACAGCAGGCTCGTTATTCACAACGCCAAGTTCGACATGAAGTTTCTCAATGCGGAATTGGGTTGGCTGAACCTTCCGCAAATCCCGATGAGCCGCGCGCTGGACACACTTGAAATTGCGCGTAACAAGTTCCCTGGATCACCCGCGTCGCTTGATGCGCTTTGCAGACGGTTCGGGATCGACAACTCCTCGCGTACTCTTCACGGAGCGCTTCTGGACTCTGAAATTCTCGCCGAAGTTTACCTTGAGCTTATTGGTGGACGGCAGCCCGACCTGGTTCTTGCTTCGGATTCTGGCGGCAAGAGTTCGGGGAATTCTGTGCAAGATGACTGGCGCCCTGCCCCACGCGAACAAAAACTGGCGTCCCGCCTTACAGCAGAAGAAGACGCGGCCCATAAGGATTTTGTGGAGAAAATGGGTGAGGACGCTCTTTGGTCCAAGCTGGGATAGGCGCTGCCGAAAAGGGCAGCGCCTGAATTCTTAGTTGACCGGCTGGCCTTGCTCTTCTGAGCGGCGCGCGATTTCCTGACGGTACAGCGCGACAAAGTCGATGTTGTCCAGATTCAGCGGCGGGAAACCACCGTCGCGGGTTACGTCGGAAACGATGCGGCGGACAAACGGGAACAGGATGCGCGGGCACTCGATCAATAGGAACGGGTGCAGTTGATCTTCTGGCACGCCTTCGACGTGGAAGATGCCAGCATAGTCCAGCTCGAGGATGAACATTTCGCTGTTATCTTCTTTGTTCTTAGACGTGATGTTGAGCTTGATCGCGACTTCGAACTGATTGTCAGCGGGGCGCTTTTTGGCGTCCAGATTTACTTGAACCTGAACGTCTGGTTGCGCCTGACCAGAGGCGCCTTTCTGGGCGAGAATGTTCTCGAAAGACATGTCGCGCACGAACTGCGTTAGCACGTTCATTTTGATTTGGGGCGCCTGAGCGGCCTCGGTGCCGTTTTCCGACATTTGAAACTCCATAAAACGTAGGTTTTGAAGGCTGCTTATCAGGTCAGCCGCGCTGCCTCAATGCTTTGTCCAGCCGGATGATTGATGGGTCGGGCGCTGGGCGGGATCGACCTCTGAAAACTCACCGTCGATGATGTCATCAGAAGCCCTTGGATGTGGATTGTAAGTGTTGTGACTGGTGCCCATCGAGAAACTTTGCACCGTCACACGTCGGCGCACGTAATGAAACACAGCAGAGCGAACAAAGGGGACAAGCAAGGAAAAGCCGATGGCATCAGTAAAAAATCCGGGCGTCAGCAACAATACGCCTGAGATCAAGATCATCGCTCCGTGTGCCAGTGGTTCGGTCGGATCGTCCAACTCGGCGAAGGACCGCTGTAGATTGCCAACGGCGGCCAAACCCTGGCTTCGCACCAGCCAAGTACCCAAAAAGGCTGTGATAACAACGGTTGCAAGGGTCGGCCAAAGGCCAATCGCTTCACCGACACTAATAAAAAGGGCGATTTCAATCAAAGGAACCGCCACAAAGGCAAACAAAAGCCACATGTCTGCTTTACTCCAAACGTTAGGTGGCCAAGGTGGACTTGACCCGTCGCGTGACTTACATAAGTCGCAACCAGCAATGTTTAAATGCCCATCATGAGGTTCCGATGAACTCACCCTTCTTTAGTCTTCTGGTTTTGGCCGGGATCGCCGTGTTCCTGATCCTGCGATTGCGCAACGTTTTGGGAACGCGCGAAGGGTTTGAGCCGCCCCGCGAGGCCACTGTCGCGCCAGAACGCCGCGGACCTGATCTGGAAGTGATTGAGGGCGGTCCAGACCGCGACATCCTTGACCACGCGGAAGAAGGCAGTGAGAGCGCGATCGCGTTGGCAAAGATGAAATCGATCGAACCGCAGTTCGGGGTCAGCGATTTTTTGCAGGGCGCACGCGGAGCCTATGAGATGATCCTTATGGCTTTCGAAAAAGGGGACATGGCGTCGATCCTTCCGTTCCTGAGTGAAGACGTTTACGAGAGTTTCGCGCAGGTGGTGGATGGTCGTGAAGCACAAGGCTTGACCATTGAGGCCGAATTTATCGGTGTCCGCGAGATGATGCTGCACTCCGCCCGTTATGATGAACAGTCTGGAGAAGGTGAAATCTCGGTGAAATTTATCGGTGAGCTTACCTCTGTTGTGCGGGATCGCGCCGGGGAAATCATCGAAGGCAGTGAGACGCAGATCAAGCGCCAGAAAGACGTTTGGACCTTTGCCCGCGTGATGGGCTCTGATGACCCGAACTGGCAGCTTGTCGCCACGGGCGAATGATCCAGAGCTTACGGGCAGCACTGACCGCTGTCCTTGTGATGGCAGGAGGTACCGCGGTGTCCGAGACATCGCTAAAAATTCTGTCCTTTGAGGAACTTGACGGGTGGGCTGAGGATGATCACGAGGCCGCCCGTACCGTTTTTCTGAACACGTGCCAGGATTTTGATGCGCCGGACTGGCGCAGCGTTTGCTCTGCAGCGGCGGGCATCAAGGATGCTCGAAAGTTTTTTGAATTGCTGTTTCGTCCGGTGTTGATCGAGGATGGGGCGGAACCGCTTTTTACAGGCTACTTTGAACCGGAACTCAATGGAGCGCGAAGCCCTTACGGGCAATTCCGGTTTCCTGTTTATCGGATGCCGCCAGAAGCGCGAGGCGCGGGCCCATGGCTCACCCGTCGCGAACTTGAGACGTCGGGAGTATTAAAGGGGCGAGGGCTTGAGATTGCTTGGGTCGATGACTCGGTTGAATTGTTCTTTCTCCAAATCCAGGGTTCCGGCCGCATCAAGATGGCGGATGGATCAACGATCCGCGTTGGATATGGCGGTTCAAACGGCCGCAACTACAGTTCAATTGGGGCAGAGTTGGTTCGACGCGGCGTCTACAACCGTCATCAAGTGAGCGCGGAAGTGATCAAGAACTGGGTCCGCCGGAATCCTGTCGCAGGTGCCGAACTGCTGCGGCACAACGACTCTTATGTTTTCTTCCGTGAAGTGAACCGAGTGGCTGCCGACAAAGGCCCACTTGGTGCAATGAACAGATCGATTACAACCATGCGCACCGTTGCCGTGGATCCTAAATTTACACCGCTGGGTGCGCCCGTATGGCTGGAGAAAGACGGTGAAGGTCCAATGCGTCGCTTAATGATCGCACAAGACACCGGGTCTGCAATCAAGGGCGCGCAGCGTGCGGACATTTTCTTTGGAACCGGGGATGTTGCTGGCAAGGCGGCAGGTAAACTCAAAGACCCGGGCCGAATGGTAGTATTTCTGCCCATTCAACGGGCCTATGCGATGTTGCCGGAGTCCATTCTTTGAAACGGCGTAGACTATCGGATGACGACCTGGAGTTATGGCGCAAAGTAGCTCGCACAGCGGAGAGATTGGCGCCTGAGGCGCGGATCGTTGATGCGCCGGCTAAGACGAAACCCAAACCGAATGCAAAGAAACCGGCGGCGCGTCCTATCGCGACCTTCGAGGTTGGTTCAAAGGCGAGCACTGGGCGGTCAGGACATGATCTGTTGCCTGGTATTTCGGAGCGTATGGCGAAACAACCGGTTCAGATGGACAAAAAGGCCTTTGGAAAGCTGAAGCGTGGGAAACTGAAACCTGAGGCTCGAATTGATCTGCATGGTATGACTGCGCAGCAGGCACATGGGGCACTCAATCGATTTATTATGGGTGCGCACAGTGGTGGAAAACGGTTGGTTCTGGTGATTACCGGAAAAGGGAAAGACAAGTTTGATGACGGACCGATTCCGATCCGACGGGGCGTTCTGAAGCATCAAGTTCCACAATGGCTTGCCCTTCCACCGTTATCCGGCTGCGTGATGCAGGTGGCAGAAGCCCACATCAGCCACGGTGGTAGCGGTGCTTATTACGTCTATTTGAGGCGTCGCTAGCGAGAATGGGCATATCGGTTCATACCGAAAGCGACCATTGCGCAGACAAACAGAAAATACACCGCAACACCGAGATACTGTGTTTCAAGGCCAACACCGAGATCGATCAGTGTTCCTGTTATCGATGGACCGATTGCTGATCCCAAGACCATGACCGCCGCCGCTGCGGACTTGATCGCGCCAATGTGACGCGTGCCGTAAAACTCCGCCCAGAAGGCTGAGGTCAACGGTCCGTTGGCACCGGCTGTGAATCCCATGAGCACCAGACCAACGAAGACACCAATTGGCGTAGCGGCTGTCGCGAAAGCAATGAATGCCGCCACCATTGGAAGCTGAAACCATGGCAGTAACCGAGCCGTTCCGAGCCTGTCGAGCGCCCAACCGGATGCAAACATTGCGGCGACACCAACCAGTGTGAAAACGGGAAAGAGGGCAACGAGTTCAAAGTGTCCCCATCCTTTTATCTCTGCGTAGTGGACTTGCTGGAAGAAAAACGCGGTGCTGAAGGCTGATGGCCCTAATAGCGCAGGCACCATCAGCCAGAATAGTCCATGAGCGAGAGCCTGATTTCTGGTCCAGTGACGGTTCTCCATACCTTTAGAGTCGTCGGAAACTGCCATCGCGCTGGGCGTTCGTTCTTTCTTCAGAAGCCAGATAAGCAGGGGCACTCCGGCGATGGCGACGCTAGCAGAAATGACCCAGATACTCCGCCAAGTTTCAGCGCTCAGCAGCGAAACAACAATTATTGGCAGAAACGCTTCTCCGAACTTAAAGCCCAGACCTGAGATCGCAAGCGCGCGCCCTCGCGCCGCGGTAAACCATCGCGCCATTGCGACAACCGCAATATGACTGACCATTCCCTGCCCCAGAAATCGAAGCGCGAAGATGATGAACGGAAGGGTCCAAGCGGTGCGAGCACCAGCCATTGCAAGACAGGCGGCCGCGAGAACGGCCAGCACGATCGCCCCGAGTGCGCGTACGCGGAAATGATCTGTCAGCACACCAGCCCAGACCATGACAATCGCGGAAGCAAGTGTCCCGACGGCATAAATATTTCCCCAAGCGCTGTGGCTCAGGTCGAACGCCGTGCGGATCTCTCCCGCAAAGAGCGAAATGAAAAATGTTTGTCCGAAGCAAGACAGAAACGTGAGCAACACTCCGGCGGCGAGCCAGCGGACATTTTTCCGAAGAAAGTTGTCGCTGCCGATCATCGACTTGGACTGCTATCGGTCGGCACCAACTGAACCGACACGGCTTCGCCAACCACCTGAACACTTTTCTCTAAACTTTTCAGATTTTCGCGGTCCAGAGACTCCGTCAAAATCCGGAGAGCTCTACGGTCACGCACCAGTGAAATCAGAGCGGCAGACTCCGCGAAGAGCATGTGGTTGTTGTTTCCGGACATCGAGAACTTGGATACATCAATCAAGGTAATCGGCAGATCGCCAAGCTCGGTTGGATCGGTTATCTGACCCAGACGCAGGTTACTGCTGTTGACCCGGCTGGATAAGCGAAGAGCCCGATCATTTCGCGCAGCCATTATCATGAACGGCGTTGGAACCGACTTGAACTGTTCCATGCTTCTTAAGAAAACTTCGACGGGCATGTCCGGCGCGATGAACAGAAGTCCGCTGAGATTGCGTTCTGACCATCCAGGGCTGCGAATCTCCATTTGGCGTAGAGCTTCTGTGATCAGTAGAGAGCCGCGGCTGTGCCCGACAAGAACAAGCCGATCAGGTCCTTTGCGAGACAATGCTAAAAGCAGTTTCTCCAAATCGTCCCGAGCAAAAAGAACGCTTTCGCTGTCGTAATTGTACGCCAGCGCTCTGCCCGCGCTGGGCCAGCTGAAATTGACAACGGGAGCTGTGACCCCGAGGTCTTGTTTGATTTGGGCGACCCTAAACAGGGAATGGGCGTAGGAATTGTAGAAGCCATGTACGAATACCACGACCTCTGAACCGCCGCCGCTTTGCGTGCGAGACGCCCGACGGATTTCCGTGGCAAGTTCGTCAGCCGAGTCGAACTGTCGCTGGTCGGCAACAACGTAGTGTTCTGCAAAGTCCGGGCGATTGCTAATAGCTGGCGCATCTCCCGGACGGCGGTTAGCAGGCAACGAAATTGTCGTTTCAAGATAGGTCGGGCTGGTACTGCGTGATCTATCGTAGAAACCGGATGCATCCTGACCGCGGCTTGTGGCAACGAAAACACGCGTCTTTGCCGGGCTGTTCATGGCTTCCGGGTAGACTGGGGCATGCACGACTTCGCTGCATGCCGAAAGAAATCCCAGAAAACAAAAAAGCAACGCGATACGCACAGAAAAGTCCCGCCAAAGGTATTTGGCGGGACTATGCAGTGGTTCGCTTAAAGGGGCCAGCCGCAAAATCAGAGGACGTACCGGCTTACGTCAGTGGATTTTGCGAGGTTTCCGAGGTGTTTTTCGACGAATGCAGCATCAACGGTTACTTCAAGGCCAGATTGATCAGGTGCGGTAAAGCTGAGGTCCTCGAAAACGCGCTCCATAACGGTGTAGAGACGTCTTGCACCGATATTTTCCACGGATTGGTTCACCTCGGCAGCTATACGCGCAAGTGCGTGAATGCCTTCTTCTGTGAAGGTGACAGTGACCTCCTCGGTTCCCATCAGGGCAGTATATTGGCGCGTCAACGCGTTATCGGTTTCGGTCAGGATGCGCACAAAGTCTTTTTCGGTCAGCGCTCGCAGTTCGACGCGGATTGGCAAGCGCCCCTGCAACTCGGGCAACAGGTCGGATGGCTTTGCGATATGGAACGCGCCTGAAGCGATGAACAGAATGTGGTCCGTTTTCACGGCACCGTATTTGGTCGAAACCGTAGTGCCCTCGATAAGCGGAAGCAGGTCACGTTGAACGCCTTCGCGTGAAACATCACCACCTCGGGCTTCTTGACGAGCACAAACCTTGTCGATTTCGTCCAGAAAAACGATGCCGTTTTGCTCGACCGACTCCAGAGCCGCACGATTGACGGTCTCGTCGTCGAGCAACTTGTCTGCCTCGTCCGAGATCAGGATGTCGTAGCTTTCTGCCACGGTCATGGACTTGCGTGTGGTGCGCCCACCCATGGCTTTGCCGAAGAGGTCGCCAAGGTTCATCATGCCCATCTGGCTGCCGGGTTGACCGGGAATGTCAAAAAGACCGCCCATTGGGTTGGAGGTGTCAGCAACGTCCAGTTCGATCACAGTATCATCCAGCTCGCCTGACTTGAGTTTCTTGCGGAACATCTCGCGGGTACCTTCGCGGGCGTCAGAACCGGCAATCGCCTCGATCACGCGGTCTTCGGCGGCCTGGTGCGCCCGCGCTTTGACGTCTTCGCGCATATATTCCCGCGTCTGCAGGATAGCGGCATCCATCAGATCCCGGATGATTTGTTCCACGTCACGACCAACGTAGCCGACTTCGGTAAACTTGGTGGCTTCGACCTTGATGAATGGAGCCTTGGCAAGTTTTGCCAGCCGGCGGCTGATTTCGGTTTTGCCGACACCTGTCGGACCGATCATCAGGATGTTTTTCGGGTAGACCTCGTCGCGCAGGTCATCGGACAATTGTTTGCGACGCCAGCGATTGCGCAGCGCGACGGCGACGGCGCGCTTCGCGTCGTTCTGGCCGATGATGAAACGGTCGAGTTCGGAAACGATTTCGCGGGGGGTAAGATCGGTCACGAGAGCGCCTTTGTGAATTGTTCGTCGGTCATCATATCGTCGAACCACTCAGGGTAGCGACGTGCGGGTGCAGCAGCGGCGTTGATCGAGTCCATCTCCGCTTCGGAAAGTGAGATATTGGCAGCCGCAATACCGGATTCAAGTTGGCTTATCTTGGATGCGCCCAGGATCACAGTGTGATCGCGGCGTTTGTTCAGAATCCAGGCCTGTGCGATTTGCGCTGTGGTGGCACTGTGTTCTTCCGCAGCAGCGTTCAATGCGTTCAGTGTAGCCGTCGCCTGTTCCGGTGACACCTGTAGGAAATTTCCTTCTGTCAGACGTCCTTCGCCCTTTTCAAGGTCGGCGGGATCGTACTTACCAGTGAGTAGACCGCCAGCAAGTGGAGACCAAGCCATCAGGCCGACGCCCATTTCCTTGCCGAGCTTCAGTACGTCCACTTCGATATCGCGGCCAACTGCGTTGTAGAGATACTGGCCTGCAATGAATTGCTGCATGCCATTGTCACGTTGGAACTGGATCGCTCGAGCCAATTGCCATGCCGGCCAGTTTGAGACACCGATCTGACGGATCTTGCCGGCATCAATAAGGTTTTGAAGGGTGGAGAGAGTTTCTTGCAAAGGGGTGGTGAAGTCGGTTTTATGCAGAACCAGAAGATCGATCCATTCGGTTCCGAAACGGCGCAGGCTTCCTTCTACGGAGGCGATGATATGGCTGCGCGAAAGCCCTGCATCGGTGATCCTGTCGGATTGGCGAAATCCGAGTTTGGTACAGATCACTGCTTGATCCCGTTTTCCTTTTAACGCTTTGCCGAGGATGTCCTCGGCTTCGCCATTGGAATAGCCGTCAGCGCTGTCAAAGAAATTCACACCGCGATCCAACGCAAGATCGACCATCTGCTGAGCGTGTTGCAGGTCAACTTTGGCGACACCGGGGATCCAGTCGGAGCCGTGTGTAAAAGTCATTGTCCCTAAGGACATGCGGGAGACGACGAGGCCGGAATTGCCAAGACGTGTGTATTTCATATCGGTCATTTCTTTATAGATTCCACGGTCAGATTGCCGTTGGTGTAAACGCAGATGTCGCCAGCGATTGCCATTGCTTTGCGCGCAACTTCTTCTGCGGTCAGATCTGTGTCCATGAGGGCTCGGCCTGCAGCAAGCGCGTAGTTTCCGCCCGATCCAATCGCGGTTACATCGTGTTCTGGTTCAAGCACGTCGCCAGCACCGGTGATGACGAATATATCTGCCCCATCCGATACAATCAGCATGGCTTCCAGCTTTTGCAGGTACTTGTCTGTGCGCCAGTCCTTGGCCAGCTCTACAGATGCCCGAGCCAGCTGGCCGGGTGTCGCTTCGAGCTTTGCCTCAAGGCGTTCGAGTAGTGTGAATGCGTCGGCAGTTGAACCAGCGAAGCCGGCAACAACGTCGTAGCCGCCCGGCGACAGGCGACGCACTTTGCGGGCGGTGCCTTTGATGACGGTTTGACCGAGCGAAACCTGTCCGTCGCCGGCAATGACCACTTCACCGCCTTTTTTGACGCCCATAATTGTTGTGCCGTGCCAACCTGGGAATTGATCGTCTGACATAAAGCGCTCCTCGTTATTCCTGCCCTATATGAGCCCGCACTGCGAGTGAGGCAAGGGCGGGTCTTGCCCGTGAGCTTGCTTGTGCTTAGCGTCGCAAACATGAGCAGCTCCAATAAAGTCCGGTTCTATCTGCCTGAGGGCCTTCGACAAAGCGCCGAGGCGGGAGAGCATAACTTCCTGAATAAAGTGGCAGGGGTATTGCGGTCGGCAGACTTCGAAGTGGTTTTTGAGCCTCCACATTTGGCCGATCCGAGACGCAGCGGCTATTCTCTTTTTCACATGGAGCGACCGTTCACGCGCAATTCCGTGACCATACGACGGAACTATTACTATCCTTTCTGGCAAATCGAACGCACGCATGAGCGCTGGCATTGGGATGTGGCAAAAGCACGTTTCGATCCGGAGGGCATCGATCCTGATGAAGCGTTACGGTTCTATCGGTTCTGGCAAAAACGCCTCTATGACGAACCGCTTCACAATCTTGGCCACGACGGATTCGTCTATGTTCCGCTGCAGGGTAAAATTCTTGAGAAACGGTCGTTCCAGTACTGCAGCCCAGTCGAGATGATCGGCCACACTCTCGCGCAGGAACCAAATCGGAAAGTGATTGCTGCATTGCACCCCAAGGAAAGCTATTCCGAGGAGGAGTTTGCGGTTCTGGAACGGCTTGAAGCAGAGTATTCGCAGCTCGAATTACAAATGGGCGGTATGGAAGCACTGCTGCCACGTTGCGATTACGTGGTTTCGCAAAATTCCAGCGTGGCTTTCGCCGGGTTCTTCTTTGGAAAGCCCTGTGTGTTGTTTGGTCTGATTGATTTTCACCATATTGCGGCCAACGTCGAGCTTCTGGGTGTTTCTGAGGCGTTCAAAACGGTGCGGACCTCGGCACCGGACTATGCGCCGTACGTTTGGTGGTTTCTGCAAAAAATGTCGATAAATGCAGGACGACCCGAAGCCGAAGACCGTATCCGCGCGCGTTTTCAAACACTGGGATGGCCAGTCTAAACAAAAAGGCGCCCCAAAGGGACGCCTTTGAAATTTTATCGCTTTGCGATCATACGGAGTCGTCGATCCAGCTCTGCAGCGCGGCTTTTGGTGCTGCGCCCGCGCGGTTCGAGATAACCTGACCATCTTTGAAGATGAAGAGAGCGGGAATACCGCGAACGCCCAGTGCAGCTGCGGTGCCTGGGTTGCTGTCTACGTCGACCTTGGCAATTTTCACCTTACCGTCGTATTCGGCGGAAAGTTCTTCCAGCGCAGGGCCGATCTGCTTGCATGGGCCACACCATTCGGCCCAGAAATCGACGACAACAGGGACGTCGGAGTTGGTGACTTCTTGTTCAAAGGTGGCGTCGGTGACGGCGACGGTTGCCATTTGGGATCTCCTGAAAGAGGGAAGCTTTGGGTTCGAAAGAACCTAGGTTTGCGCGGTTACGGCGTCAAGGTATCCTGTGGTCATCAGAGAATTTGTCACAAGATCGTGTGTCAGCGGCATGTAGGTTGCCGTGCGCGTCCAGAGAATTCCTGTTTGGATTTCGCGGTTTGGATAGATTTGAGCGAGCGCGTGGGCATAGGCTCCCATTTGCCGCAGCAACCCTTCCGGCGTTTCTTCAGCCGTCGGGGGAACTGTTGCGTTGGTCTTGAAATCGATCGCAAGGATTCGGTTTGGCTCCACCACCAGGCGATCGATTATTCCGTGCATTCTCTGATCACCGAGTTCTGCTGTCAGAGGAACTTCTGCCAACGTCTGTGAAGCAAACAGCCACGCGAGTTCAGGCGCCGTCAAAACATCCGAAGCTTCGGCTAGGAGTTCCTGCATTTCGGCATCGGTTTCTAGCGAGAGGTCGTCTTGCAAAACCGCTGCTGCAATCTCCGGCCATTTGGATTGGTCGTGGTCCGGCAAGTGTTCCAGCAACAGGTGAATTTGGGAACCGCGGCGCATGGCGGCGTCTTCGTCGAGGCCCACGTCACCAGGAAGCGCTTTGGCACCTCCAAGACTAGAGGGCGACAAAGATGTTTTTGTCGGAACCGCCTCTGGAGCAGGTGTGGCGAGAAACTGAGGTAGGTCAGGCTTGGAAGTCTTTGTCGCGTCGATCGTTTTCTCGACGATCCCGGACCAGTCGCCATGATCAATGCGCAGACCCTCGCCACCAGGCATTGGGTGAGGCACGGCACCTGACCGCTTCATAGCTGTGCCGATAGTGTCGTACCAGCTTTTGCCGTCTTTACCGAGTTCGCCAGCAGCGGCAACAATCAGCCATTTTTCGGCTCGCGTCATGGCCACATAGAGCAGGCGCAGACGCTCTGCTTCTTGTTTCTGTGTCAAACCTTCGCGCGTGGCGTTCATCTGACTTGGCGCAGTATCTTTTGACATGCTCCAAAGCGCGGTGCCGTCAACATTCATCACTTGGGCATCGGAGCGGGTAATTCTGCGGCCTGTGTCGGGCATGATGACGATTGGCGCCTCAAGACCCTTGGAACCATGTACGGTCATAACACGGATGCGATTGGAGGCACTGTCCATCTGGCGTTTGATTTCCAGGTCGTCAGTCTCCATCCATTGCAGAAAACCAGTGAGACTTGGGATGGCCGATTTTTCATACGCCAGTGCCTGCGAAAGCAAAGCGTTTATCCCATCTTCAGCCTCACCACCGAGCCGTGACAGTAACTTGTTTCGTCCCTCGTGTCGCGTCAGGACGCGCTCGACCAGATCATATGGACGCAGGAAATCTGCTTGGCCGCGAAGGTCGTCAAGAACAGCGAGTGTCTCCGGGAAATTCTCCCGCTTTTTTCGCAAGGCTTCCCATAGGTATTGTTTCGGAGCGCGTCGATGAGCGAGGTCGAAGAGTTGTTGTTCGGACCACCCGAAAAGCGGGCTGCGTAGGATGGTGGCCAGCGAAAGATCATCTTCTGGCGTTGCAAGGAAGCTGAGCAAAGATCCCAAGTCCCTCACCGCCATTTCAGCGCCCACTTTCAGTCGGTCCGCGCCGGCGATGGCGAGACCCTCTGTTTTGCAGGCACGGATTATCTCGTGAAAAAGATCGGATCTCCTCTGAACTAGAATCAGGAAATCACCCTCGCGAACAGGCCGTTGCGAAAACATGCCATCCTTGTTTCTTGTTGAAGCGATTGTGGCACCGTCATCGATCATCCGTCTTATCTGTTTGGCCACTCGGCGAGCAAGAATTACGGAGTGATGGGTGTCCGCGAGACGATCCACAGGATCGAACCAATCATCTTTTTCCGGCTTTTGAGTGGGTTCGACCACAGGCCAAAGATCTACCCTGCCGGGCATCTGTTCATGAAAGGCGATGTGGCGATTGCCTTCCGGAAAACCCGCAGCAACGTTATCTTTAAACGTCTCATCCACAAGGTTCAGAACCGCTGGAGAAGACCGGAACGAGTATTCCAAACTCAGGTCCTGAAGGGCGTGGCCAGACGGTTCAAGTCGTGCCGCGAACTCGCCGCGCATTCGGTCGAACTCCGCGGGATCTGCACCTTGAAAGCTGTATATCGACTGTTTCTTGTCTCCGACCACAAAGATCGTCCGCGTAATGTCTGATCGTGCGCCAGATCCGGACGTAAATTCTTGTGCGAGCCTTTCTATGACTTGCCATTGGACGGGGCTGGTGTCTTGAGCTTCGTCGACCAGGATATGATCGATACCCCCGTCCAATCGGTACAAAACCCATTCAGCCACATTGCGGTCACTCAGAAGCGCGCGGGCGCGCAGGATCAGATCGTCAAAGTCGAGCCAGCCCCGAAGTTGTTTTTGGTGATCATAGTGTTGGACAAATTTGTGCGCGAACCGATGTAAGGCAAGACTTCTGTCGATTGCCGTTACGGCGATGCGGCTTTCACGAGCGGCTTCAACACGGAGCATCAAAGATTGGAGTTTGGCGATAAGTTCGGGATTGGCCGCTTGCAACTTCTTGGTGGGAAAGGCTCCCATTTTGGCCGAAAACGGTTCTTTTGACCCTGCACCAGTGAGAAAAACGTCTTCTAGAACGGCAAGTGTTGCCGCGTCGCATTCCGTGAGTGTTTGTAGTTTGTCGGCCGCTTTGTTGTCGTTCACACCGCCGGTTCGCAAAAGCGCGACCAAAGCCTGTAGGAGATCCAACTCTCCACCCAAAAAGACCGAATCCAGCACCAAAGCCGCGGTGATGTCTGGTGCGACATCAAAAAGGGAACATAATTCAGCACGTGATTTGGGGGTCCGAAAGAGATCGGCCTTGCGAGTGATTTCCCCCGTCAGACCTTCAAGGTCCTGACCCGTAAAATATCGTGCCAAATCCTCAATGAGCGGGGCGTCGCTACCGCTTGCCATGTCTTCTACGATCTCTTCCCGCAAGAGCGCTGCAGCCCGGTCTTCCATCTCGGAAAACAAAGGTGAAACTCCTGCTTCGAGAGGGAAACGCCGAAGAAGTGATGCGCAAAAGGAGTGGATCGTCTGAATTTTCAAGCCACCGGGGGTTTCAATGGCTCTTGCAAAAAGCGTTCGCGCATTGGCCAGACTTTCAGGAGCAGGTCGGGAACCTGCACCAAGATCTGCCAATTCATGGGCAAGTGCCTCGTCATCCTTCATTGCCCAGCTGCCAAGTCGAGCAAAAAGCCGGTTTTGCATCTCGCTGGCGGCGGCCTTGGTATAGGTCAGGCAGAGAATATGCTGAGGTAACACGCCCTCAAGTAAAAGGCGTGCCACGCGATCGGTCAGAACGCGCGTCTTGCCCGACCCTGCATTCGCAGAAAGCCAAGTACTCGCATCCGGACGGGCTGCCGTGATTTGGCGGCGGGAGGCGTCGTTCATCTGTGTCATATCAACACCTCCGGCTTCGGATCATCTGTCGCATCCCATTCTCCAAAACGCGCCAGTTGATCGTAGTCGCTTTCGTCTGCCTCGGTGCGCATAGCACGCCGGGCTGTGAAGCCTTTTCCGTCAGTAAGGTAGGCACCGATGAGGCGGGTGAATTCCTCCCAGACCCTTTCGGGTGGTGTTTCGGCCAGCGGCGCTGGTTGATCTTTGGGTTTAGGACCGAGACCAATATAAATGGCATCTGCAACGTCTGCCGGATCGATTTCGGCAAACGCGCCATGCTCGGCCATCGCAGCTTCTAGAAGCAGTTGTTTGTCAAAATAGGTTTGCTCGTCAGCACTTGGCGGAGTCCCGGTCTTGTAGTCATAAAGGATGAGGTCTCCGTCCGGGGTTCGATCCAATCTGTCAGCGGTGCCGGTGAGCGTGAAGTCGAGTTCTTCAATCCGGTCTTGGGCCCGTGCCTCAAAAGCAAATGGCAAAGCCCGTTGGCGGCGTAAGGCTTCCTGCGCGACAATATGGTCTGCAATCCGCTCGAGCCTTGCCTTCCAAAGCGCGCGGGCCGTGGGCCAAGGCACGTTTTTGGCAAGAACAGTCTCTGATATTGCCATCAAGCGTTCGCGTGTGACTGAAATACCGTTGTCGGCACTTTCCTTGATCAGTTGCTCCAGGATTTCGTGAACAACGATACCGCGCAGCAGTGCGTCGGGAGTCCGCATCAAAGGGTCCATCGGTCGAAGTCGAAGGACGTGTTTGGCGTAAATCGCGTAGGGATCCCGTATCAGCCTCTTAATTTCAGTCACTGAAAGACGATGAGGGCGAGCGGCTTTTGGTGGTACGGGAGAGGGCCGTGTTTCCGGAAGTACTTCGCGAAAGGTTTCAAGTGTGCGCACATGGTTTATCCATTCTCGTCCGCGGTTCCGCATATCCTCAAGCGCCTCGGGACCGTTCTGTTCTGGCAAGCCGCCAAGCAAGTTGAGCAGTCTGTTGACCCAGCGCGAGGGCACGGTTTCCGCTTCATCAGACCGGATGGAACGGGTGATCCAAACTTCGGGCGCGCACACCGCTTGCTGAAAGTCATGCGCAGACAGGCCAATGCGCCGCTCTGGCAACAAAAGTCCGGCGTCGTGCCGCATTTTGCGATTGAGCCAAGGGTCGGGGTTCGGAGATTCAGGCCAGCTTCCTTCGTTCAGACCACCAAGTATGACAAGGTCAGCACCCTGTACGCGGGCCTCTAGGGTGCCCCAAATCAAGATGTTCGGGTGGCCTTCATCACGATCACGTACTTCTTCTCTGGCCAAAATTGCGCCAAACATGTCGCTGTAGTCCGAGGCGGAAATGGGACCAGCTACGTCAGAGTGCCTGCGAAGCTCTTCGATGACCTGCGCGGCCTTTCTCCCCGATCCCTCAAGCCATAATTCACCTGAACCGTCGCTTTGTCCGCCAGCAATTTGCTCTGCGAGCTTGATGTGACTTTCAAGCCGCTGGGCAAGGTCCACATCACCAGTCCATTCCTTGTTGCAGAAGCTGGTGACCAGCCAGTCCATCCAGGTGTCTTTGACAAAATCCTGTGTCCGCCCCCACCCGAGCAAAGAGTCCGCGTCCGGATAGGTTATCGCTTTGCGTCTGATCCAGAGTTCCAATTCACGGGTCCAGAGCAAGTGATTGCCGCGCTCTGCGCCGCTATGAGTAAGTGGATGTTTCAGCAGAGCCAGAAGTGTCTCGGAGGTCAATTTTCGCTGAAATAGAGACGAAACATGCCTCAGGAATCGGCCAGGGGGAGACAGTTGCAAGGGTTGGCCGGCACTGTCGTCCGGTATCAGGCGCCACCGGTCAAGGGCAGCAGACACCTGACGGGTCAGCATGCGGTCTGGGGTGATCAGGGCGCAAGTCTGACCTTCCTCGGCGGCCTTACGCATGCGTGCAGCTATGGTGAGAGCTTCTTCGCGTTGAGTGGTTGCCTCGATGAGCGTCAGGTCTTTTACAGCGTTGCTCAGACTTCCAAGAGATGGCCCTTCTCTCAACCACTGATCGGTAACCGGAGCTGGGCGCAAGGCGAGTGAAATCAGTTTGTTTCGCGCCGGGTTTGGCGGGTTGCATTCGTGCCACGGCTGCACTTTCTGTGGTCCGATACTCACAGCGTCCATCAATCTGCGGAACCGAAACTGAGGATGGTCTTCAGCTTCTAGTGCATCCGACATCCGGTCCCAAACATTGGAAGGCATGTCTGTATCAAAACCAGGAAGGACAACCGCCCCCTGTGGCAGCTTGGCAACCGCCTGCATAAGCAACATCATCGTACCGCGTGATCCCGTAGAGCCCGCAAGGACGACGGGATGTTGCGGTGGGTTGTCTGCCCACTTCGCGACCAATCGCTCTATGGCCAGCCGCTGTCTTGCTTCTTGGCCGGGCGCGGTGTCCACATTTTCAAGAAAGTGCCGCGCGATCGCAAAGAAATGTTGTGCTCGAGCCCAATGCCCGGACTGGTCAGAAACGTCGAGCGTTTCAATGACGTCAATAGGCACACCCTCGCCAGCCATTTCGTCAAAGAGCCCGGCAAGGCTGTCAGCGAGATCGTAGATGGATGCCCGCGACGCCAAGTCCGGTTCCTGGTCCAGCAAGCGTGTAATCAGCTGAATGAGTTCGAAGCGTTGCCGCAACGGCGAAACCGCCGGAGGAAGATCGGCGGCAACGCCTCTAGAGAAATCGCCGAGGACCCGGATACGTGGCAAGAGAATGGCGGGTCCGTCGTCGAACAGCGATGATACCCGACGTGCCATGCGCGATGTGTTGAGTATAACGTCGACCCTTGCAGTGTCCTCAGGTGGTTTTCCTGAAAGGCGGAATCGTAAACCGTCGACAAGAGCCTTCGGAAAGTCTGCGCCGGGCTGGACGCCAAAAACTCTGGGTATGTCTGTTGGTTCAAACATCGGTTTCGCTCAAAAGGTTTTCGGCCAGTATGATGCCTTCGGGGGATCCCACATCACACCACTTTCCGGAATAGGAGACTCCGAAGAGGCGGCCGTTGGCAAGTATTCGATCCCAAAGACGGTTGAGCGAGAAGGCCGCTTGTTCAATATCAAATAGGCCGTCCGTCCGCAGAATTTGTACGCCACCATAAATCACCCCTGGGCCGCGTTTCAGGAGACCGTTCTCGGCAAGAGTAAAGTCCCCCTGCCCTTTATGGCCTAGTGCGGAACCTGGCGGCACGCAGACAAGCAAAGCGTCCATGACATCGGGGTACCAGGCATCGAGTGCAACTTGGAAGGGGTTTGGGCCATGCCAGATGGCGTCTGTGTTAGAGGTAAAAACCGGATTGGAATCAAGCAAAGGCAAAGCTTGGCGCAGTCCTCCGCCGGTTTCGAGAATGTTTGGTGTTTCGTTGGAAACCACCACACTGGTGCCCTCTAAGTGGCGTTCGATCTGGTTGGACAAATAATGTGTGTTGGCAACGATGGTAGCTGGATCCACTTTGCGCGCGAGGTCTAAGGTGTGATCGATTAACGCCTTTCCCGCCACCTTCACCAACGGTTTCGGTGTGTTTGCGGTCAAGGCTCCCATACGGGTGCCGAATCCGGCTGCAAAGAGCATTACGGCATTGGGAAAGTCGCGCATTTTTCTTTCAGTTTTTTCAGAGTTTGAGGTGTGGGATCCGGCAAAGTCCGACGCAAAAGTCCAGCGACAGGAACAAGGGCCGGATGGTCCAGGTCACGCATCAAAAGACTGTAAACGCGAGGAATGAATTGCAAGTAGTGTGGTTTCCCAAAATGCATACACAACCGCGCGAAAACACCAAGGATGCGCAGGTTTCTCTGTGCGCCTAAAACATGATAAGCGGCTAAAAAGTCTTCGGGGTCCTGTCCGGATCGAGAGATATAGCGGGACAATAGGACTGCCTCGACATCTTTGGGAACGTCTCGTCGAGCGTCCTGCAACAGTGAGACGAGATCATAGGCGGGATGGGCAATCTTTGCGTCCTGAAAGTCAATCACTCCAACGCGGGCGGTGCCAGCGCGGTCGGGTAGCCAAAGAAGGTTTTCCACATGATAGTCGCGGTGCATGAAAACCGATGGCGGCGCGACATGCTCCTGTAAAATTCTTGGAAAGACATCATTGAGCTCCTCCAAGGCGTCCGCCCAGGAACTGTCCGCGCCGTGAGTGTACCAGCTGAAAGCGAGGTCTATCATTGACGCCATTGTCGATGCGTCAAACGGTTCCAGAGTATCTGGTGGCGTGTTGCTGTGGAGGTGCAAAAGGACGTCCGTCGCGGCCTGATACAGTTCTAACTCCCTGTTTGGCTCGGTCGCCATCAGTTTGGCAAACAGAGCGTCGCCCAGATCTTCGATGATGAGAAATCCTCGTGAAACATCTGCTTCGAGGATATCAGGAGCAGATACTCCGACGTCGCGGAGATATTGTGCGATTTCGATAAACGGGCGCACGTCTTCGCCTTTTTCCGGTGGCGCGTCCATTAATATCGACGTGGCACCGTTTGGTTTCTTTAATCGGTCGTAGCGTCTGTTGGAGGCGTCTCCTGCAACAATAGTGCGACTGGCATCCCGCCAGTCGGTTTGTTCAACGAATTGTGCCAGCAGATCGGAACGGTCAGGCATCGACAAGCGCCTTGATCAACGTCTTCCAGCGCGGCGAGGGGCTGAACAAGTTGAGTAAACGGGTGCCTGCCTCGTGGCCAAGTTGGAATTGCACCGTCAAGGCATCTTCGGGTTTCAACTCGGCAAGTCGGTCTGGCCATTCTACCAGACAGATAGCTTCATCAAATGCATCAACCAGACCCAGCTCGACCACTTCGTCCGGAGACGTGAGCCGATAGAGGTCGGCATGCCAAATTTCGCATTCCGTTGTTTCGTATACCTGAACCAACGTGAATGTAGGGGACGGAACGTCTTCGACCACATCGAGCAGTGATTGAATCATGCTGCGTGCAAAGTGTGTTTTCCCTGCACCGATGTCCCCTTCGAGCAACACAACATCCCCTGGTTTGAGGTGCGCTCCAAGGCGCACCGCCAAAGCGGCTGTTTCATCCGCAGAAGAAAGTGAGATCGACGTCATTGCGTCAATTTACATTGGTGACACCTGCCCGCAACCTGTCATGCAGGTTGTGTGATTTTTACTTCGGCCGCTCGGCGAAACGTGACCAGTGTGGCTCCTCCGGAAATGGGAGTGAGAGTTGCCTGCATTACTCCAAATCTACGAAGCGGAAGAGTGCCCGTCCAGAGCTGACGCGGGCTGTCGGTGAGCGCGGCTTCCTCAAAGGCTCTCCAGGCTGGCGAGTCGCAGATCTCGCCAGCCCAAAGGGTGGTGGCATCATGAATGGTATAATCAGCGAAAGTGGAGTCGGGATCGACCTTCCAGAAATTTCTGTAGGATGTATTGCAGAGGAGATGATCGCCGGAGCGTGAAAATAGCGCCACGGGATCGTCCAATGCGTCGATGGCTGCATGGGCAACTTCGATTTCTGACCTAAACCGACGCGTGAGCGTCATCTCGGCAGTAATGTCGTCTATCATGAGAGCGATGGCGCCGTCTTGTAGAGGACGGCCGCAGACGCGATAGGTTTTGCCGTCGGGCAGCTCCCACGACTCGTTGAATTGCCCTGCTTCTGTCGCGTGAATGATGTCAGCGACATGTTTCTGCCAGGGTTTGGAACTCTTGGGTTGGGGGGCAATTCTTTTTTCGCGAAGTTGGTCAAAAAAATCCGTGATATGGGGTGTTGCTGAGAGGAACGGCGGTGTCAGGCCGGTGAAGGTTGCGAGTGGTGGATTGAACAGGATGAGTTTTCGGCCACGGTCAAAAACCGCCAAGCCTGTTGGAAGCTGCGAGAATGTTTTTGACAGAGTTTGAACAATGTTGCGCTGCGCCATCTCTGCATACACAACAGTGTTTGCGTCGGAGGCAAAAAACACAGTTTTGGAACCAATGGAGATCCGCGCTACATCAAACCAAAGGGTTAAACCATCAGGCATCGCGATCCCGGTTCTGAAAGGCGTGGCGCCGTCCTGATTTCTGGCTGTTTCGAACAGTTGAGGAAGGGTTTGGTTTCCGTATCCCATGCGCGCGGCAAGGTCTCGGTAAGCGTCATTGCACCAAGAAATTGAACCTTGTGCATCGCAAGTCCAAATGGGGTACGGCGCACGCAAGGAGATATCGGTCTCAATCCGGCGTGTGTCGGTTTTTTCTGGATGCTGCAGAGAGAATGTCACGCGGGCGGTGTCATTTGTTTGGTCAATGGTCACAAAGGATGTGTCGCGGCTATCTGTTGGTGCAAGAATGGTAATGTCCTGCGCTTGGGACGTGCCTTGATTTTGAGGGAAGTCCGGGAAGCGATCAGAAAGCATACTACGTAGCGCGCGCCAATTCGTGTCGGAGCCGCCGCCATGGACCGCCAATTGACGCATACCTTCAGGGTTGGCCTCAATCAGAATGCCATTGCGATAGATGCAAACGGCCTCAGACACGGTCGCCGCTTTGGCGGGTCGCGGTCCCAGGAACAGTGTCAAAAACCCGAGGGTCAGGAAAACGGCTGACATACCCAGAGCGACAAGAAGAAAATCAATACTCGAATCAAACATAGCATTTCCCGCAATCGTGAAGTGCTGACTTCAGGATCGTGGGAAGAAGGTTAACAGAGTGTTAACGCTCGCAAGGTTGTGATCGGCCTAAGCTTCGTGACGCGGGTTCTGTCCAAGAGGTTCGGTGGTGGCCGCCGGGGCGAAATTTGACGCGGGCCACACGACTTCGACAATGGCGCCCAATCCGTCTTCGGCGTGATGTTGTTCCTCACGGGTTCCGTTGGCAAAACTCAATTCAGCACCGGAGCGTTCCAGCAAAGTTTTTGCAATGAACAATCCAAGGCCCATACCTTCGTATCCCGGTCTTGCTGTTTTTTCAGGCTCGCTGCGACGGCGACGAATAAAAGGATCGCCGATCCTGCCGATCAAATGCGGTGGGAAACCCTCCCCATCGTCCATGATCCGAACGAAAACCCGCTCCTCATCCCATTCGGTTTCCACCCAAACGGTGGAGTGTGCAAAGTCGACGGCATTCTGGATCAGATTGCGCAAACCATGCACGATCTCGGGTTGGCGCGGAATCTCTGGCCCGTCAATAAGATCAAGATGCTCGAAATAAATTGCCTTCCCTCTTTCCATGTGCGGTTCGGCTGCCTCTTCCACCACGGTTGAAAGTGGAGCGCGGCGCATGTGTAGATCATCCTTCCCTGCTCGTCCCATGGATCTGAGAATATCGCGGCATCTGTCGGCCTGTTCGCGGATCAGGGCCGCGTCTTCTCGCAGTTCTGGTTGTCCGTCGAGTTCCTCCATCAGTTCCGAACTTGTCAGCTTGATGGTCGCCAGCGGTGTTCCCAATTCATGCGCGGCGGCGGCGACAACGCCGCCGAGATCGGTCAGCTTTTGCTCTCGAGCCAGAGCCATTTGGGTGGCAGCCAGAGCATCTGCCATTGAAGACATCTCGGTGACAACACGGCGCGAATAGAGCGAAGAGAACAGAATTGCGATGACGATCGCGCACCAGTTTCCATAGAGGAACACATTCGGAATACGGAGAATGAAAAATTCTTCGGTGCGTAGCGGCATATAGAAATTCAGCAGCAGAGTGACCATCACAATCGCAAGAGAAGCAACCACCAAAGACGATCGAACGGACAACACCAGCGCGGAGACGATAACCGGACCAACCACCAAAAAGGAAAACGGGTTGTTCAGACCACCGGTCAGGAACAGCAGGAATCCCAGCTGCAAAATGTCAAACAGGATCATGAACATGTTCTCGGGCTGGCTGAGCAGTTTGTTTTCCGGGAACACAAATATCGCGATGAGATTGCCGATGACCGATACGCCAACGGCGAGGTAGCAAAGCCCGTATTCAATTTCGAGACCGAAGGCAAACTGGGAGACTAGCAGCGCTGCGACCTGTCCGAATATGGCAATCCAGCGTACCAGAATGATTGTGCGCAAGCGGACCCAGTTGCTGCGGCGGTCGCTGGACAGGAGTTCGGTGGAGAAATCAGTCATGCGGCGTGTTGTACCCTTGAGTTCAGACGTGCAATTGTTAGGTCTCTGACACCTATCAATCAACTTGGCATTGGGAATTCAATAATGTTGCGCGCGTTGGCGGCTATTGCTGTTTTTGTGATGATCCTGGCCCTTGGCGGGATGTGGTTTTTGTCTCGTCCGAATGAAGGCGCTGACCAGTTTGCACAATGTCGGACCAGTCAAGTTGCGGGCGGCACCAGTGCAATTGGGGGGCCGTTCACGCTTGTAGATGGGGATGGTAGATCAGTTACGGATGCTGACGTTCTCACGGAACCCACGTTGATTTACTTCGGTTATACCTTCTGCCCGGATGTGTGTCCGCTGGATGCAGGCCGCAATGCCGAGGCAATGGATCTCCTTGAAGAGCAAGGGAAAATCGTGAACGGCGCGTTCATTACGATTGACCCAGAGCGCGACACGCCCGAGGTTGTTAAGGACTATGCGGGTTATTTGCATGAACGGATGATTGGACTCACGGGATCTTTGGAGCAGGTAAAGGCAGCGAGTCAGGCGTACCGCACCTATTACAAAAAGCAGGAGCCGGAGGCGGGTGACGAAGAATATTACCTCGTTGACCACTCGACCTTCACTTACCTTACCCTGCCCGGTCATGGGTTCGTGGAATACTTCCGCCGCGACACAACGCCCGAGGATATGGCCCAGCGCGTTGGGTGCTTCGTAGACAAGATGTAGCAGGCGGTGCGTTTGACCCTCTTTGTCTGTGCCGCTAATACTTGTGAAATTCTCAAGGGGATGAGGCATGGCGGACAAAGAGCTGCCGGAGATCGGGCCGGATAAAACTCTTCTACTCGTAGATGATGACGAGCCGTTTCTGAGGCGTCTGGCGAAGGCAATGGAAAAGCGCGGGTTCGAGGTTGAAACCGCCGGATCGGTTGCAGCGGGCAAGGCGATAGCAACTGCGCGGCCGCCGGCCTATGCTGTCGTTGATCTCCGACTGGAAGACGGAAACGGCCTCGATGTAGTCGAGGTGCTTCGCGAAAAACGTGAGGAATCGCGCGTGGTTGTCCTGACCGGTTATGGTGCGATTGCGACGGCAGTTGCGGCAGTAAAAATCGGTGCGACGGACTATCTTAGCAAACCGGCCGATGCCACCGACATCATGCATGCTCTGCTGAGCGCTGAGGACGAGCTACCACCTCCTCCTGAGAATCCGATGAGTGCGGATCGGGTGCGCTGGGAGCATATTCAGCGAGTCTACGAATTGTGTGATCGGAATGTTTCGGAGACCGCCCGGCGACTCAACATGCATCGACGCACCTTGCAACGTATTTTGGCGAAGCGGAGCCCGAGGTAGGGCCAAAAGCTGCGTCTGCATCGCGTCGGCAAGACGTCGGTATTACGTCGGTGCGATTTTCAAAAATTCCAAAAGAAAGCCCGGCCCCTAGGGAGGCCGGGTGAGTCATCCCGCAAACGCGGGCGGTACTGATGCTTCGTCGGCATCAGCTTCTTTGGAGGAAGTCAGGCGGCCTTTGCCGCGAGCATTTCGTCGACAATTGAAGTCGCTACCGCGTCGGGGCTGCAATCCATCTGTTTGGCGCGGGTCAGAATTGCGTCCAATGTCACATCAAGTGTCGCGAGTTTTTCGTCCACATAGGCCGCGCGGTCCGCGACTTCGAGGATCTCGGTTGCAACGTTGATGATGCCGCCGGCGTTTGCCACGAAGTCTGGGGCATAAAGAATGCCGCGCGCGTGCAGGCGACCACCGTCTTCTTGGGTGGCGAGTTGGTTGTTGGCCCCACCGCAAACGGCCTCGACATTCAGATTGGCAATCGAGGCTTCGTTCAGGATTGCACCGATTGCACAAGGTGCGAAAATATCAGCCTTTGCCGTGAGGATATCTTCGGCGGTTGCTGCCTCCGCATCATAGAGGGCACAGATTTCCTGAACGCGATCGGTATCGATGTCTGCAACGATCAGTTTTGCACCTGCCTCGTTCAGGTATTGGCAGAGGTATCCACCTACATGGCCGAGACCCTGGACAGATACCGTACGCCCGTTCAGGTCATCAGACCCGAACCGGTGACGCGCGGTGGTTTTTATGGAGTTGAAAATCCCCCGCGCGGTGATCGGAGACGGATCACCCGAAGCGTGCGCACCATTTGGCAGGCCGGCGACGAATTTGGTCTCCTGCGTCATCAGTTCCATGTCGGACGGGCTCATGCCCATGTCTTCGGCGGTCCAGTAGCGGCCTTCAAGTGATTGAACGGCGCGCGCAAAAGTCACCAGTTGTTCTGGTGTTTTCTTGGAGGCGTCACCCATGATCACGGCCTTGCCGCCACCCAGTGGAAGACCCGCGGCAGCGTTCTTGTAGGTCATCCCGCGGCTCAGTCGCAGCGCGTCTGTCAGAGCGGCATCTTCGCTTGCATATGGGCGCATACGCAGGCCGCCTGCCGCAGGACCCAGATGTGTGGAATGCAGGGCTATGAAACCAGTCAGGCCGATTTCGGCGTCATGCACGCGCAAAACGGTTTCGTGGGAAGGGGCCTGAACGGGTGTGATCTGCATGTTGGTTTCCTTTGGGTCATCCTGAGCGCGAAGTTGAGAGAATTTCGCACAATGCCAACACGAGTTTTGACCAAATATCTGGCGACCACCTGGTAAAATTTGGGGACTTTCCCTAATCTAGGCCAAAAGTGTGGGGAAAATCACTATGGATGCCATTGATCGAAAAATTGTGAAGTCACTGCAATCCGACGGTCGCATGAAGTTGTCGGACCTTGCCGAGTCGGTCGGCTTGTCGGCCACACCTTGCGCCCGTCGGTTGGAGCGCCTGCAGGCTGATGGCGTGATCACGGGCTATGGCGCGCGCGTGGATGCGCGGAAAGTTGGCCTGCCTGTCACAATTTTCGTGTCAGTTGAACTGGAGAAGCAGGGATCAGAGGCGATCGAGGCCTTTGAGAGGGCCATTCGCCCGCTTGAAGAGGTGATGGAGTGTTATTTGATGTCGGGATCGCGTGACATTCTTTTGCGCGTTGTGGCTGCTGACCTTGATGCCTTCGATGCTTTCCTTGAACACCGCTTGATGGCGGTTAAAGGCATTCGCAACATGCGATCCAATTTCGCTTTGAGGGCGATGGTTCAGCGGGATGTGTTGCCGTCAGATTAGAGCCGGTAGCGTTTGAGGCACTTGGAGACGATCGTCCCGTCATCAAGAGCGATGCCGTCCTTGCGTTTGTAGTCCTCGAAACCGCGCGATTGGTAGTAAGTCAGGCCGCCGGTGTTATCGGCCCGGATTTCTGCATCAATCCAGTCATAGCCCATCGCTCTGGCCGCGACTTTTGTGGCCTCGAACAGCTTTGAGCCGATGCCAAGACCGGTCCGGCCGGCTTTCACAAATGTACCGATTTCGCAGGCCTCTGGGGGAAGGTCCCCCCATGGACCAATCCATTGAAACCCGAGAAGCGTGCCATCCTGATCTTCGGCAATGTGCCATGCCGCACTGTCCGGATCTGCCATAAGCCAATCGCGGAGGTCTTCGCGAGTGAGTGGTTTGGTGAGAGCCGTGGTTCCCCCGATCGCAATAATTTCATTCAGAAGATTCAGGGACTGGCGCAAGTCGAGATCGGCGCCCTTTCGGATAGTAATTTGAGACATAGGCAATCTGACTTGTAGGAGAAACAGAGACTAATTCAGCCCAACACTTAGATTTTGGCAAGTAACTCTTCGTGACGGGCTGTATATTCGTTTCGGACTTCGACGGGTGGCCTGAGGCGGATATTGAGACCTTCTACTACGGTTGGGTCGGGGCGGCCGAAGAGTTTGTTGGACTCGCTCACGGAGAAACCAGCAATCTGCGTTGCCTCCATCCACGCGCTTACTTTGTCAGCTTTTTTGATTTGGGCCTTTATGCGTTTCGGGGTAGCCGCGGGCAGACCAAATCGCAAGTGAATGGCGGCTGTGAGCCGGTCATCCAGTTCACCGTAAGAGGGACCAACGGCTGCTTTCACAGGCGAAATCATGTCACCGATTACATATTCGGGAGCGTCGTGAAGCAGGGCTGCAAGGCGCCACTTTATGGGAGCGGACGGGTACATGCGGGCGAAGAGCTGTTCCACCAACAGTGAGTGTTCAGCGACGGAATAGGCGAAATCGCCCTGCGTCTGACCGTTCCATCGCGCAACAAAGGCAAGCCCGTGAGCGATGTCCTCGATTTCGATATCCATGGGAGTCGGATCCAGCAGGTCTAACCTGCGTCCCGAAAGCATGCGTTGCCAGGCTCTTGCCACGAGGGATGTCCTTTGGTGGGTGCATTCAATTGGTTTCTGAGTGCTAGCCGATGGAGAGACGTGCGCGCAACGTCAAATCAGGGCTTGGAACGGGTCTGGGTAACGGCGCATCAATTTGTCGATCCGACGTTGGCACATGAAGGATTTGTAAGCGCGCTTGAGGCGGATGTGGCTTGGCAATCGCATGGCGGACGGATCGATGTCGAAGCTTGGCGCAAGGTCGTGCTCGGCAAAGAAGTCCCGGTAGGCGATAATATGTTGGCGATCCATGTCGTTTTGGTGCCTGCCCATTTCCCAAGGTTTGCGCCGCCCTGTGAAGTGCAAGATTTTTGGCGGTGTTTTTGTTTTCACCTTTGGAAACTGCATTGGCAGTTGCCAGTTCCAGACTGGGCTGAGCTCGGCCATGTTGCCCTGCAGGGCGAGATTGATGAGGCTTTGGTCGTTGAACATACGATGGGTTGCGGCGTCAAAACTATCGAGGATTTTATCGGTTAGATTTCGGGTTCGCCAGACGGCCGCATCTATCAGCAGCACGCCCGAGTTGATGTATCGGGTGCATTCGATACCGTGATTGCGAAAATCGAGGACGGGTTCGTCGGGATGGTGCCATTGCATCTTGTCCAGCACCGCGCCGAAGGCATGCGGCCCAAGATTGATGCCAAAAAGGCGGTGAACATCGGTCGCCATGCAGCGGGTATCAAAGTCGAGATAAACAATTCTGTCATATCGCGCGCCAAATGCCTGTGGCAGGTGCAATCGCAAGTAGGTTGAGCGAGGAATACCCGTGTCGGGCAGATGAGCGAGGTCCGCTTGTCTGGCTATTGTGTGGTTACGAATGCCGGTCGCGGCCAAAGGTTCGGGGATGGGCAGAGGCTCAAAACTGCAAATCCAGATATCGAAGGCATTTGGCGCCGACATTTGCGCAACGCTGTGCGCTGCAAAGAGAGCCGCCGGAAGGCCGGCAGCATCGGTGCAAAAGGCAAGTGCGTTGCCTGTTTCAAGTGATCCCGGCTGGAGCATATTCAATGGTGTCGATGTAGATATTCATAAATATATACAGAAGGTTAGACAAAATTTGGTGCGGGACCGGTGCGCCTGCTGAATTGTAGAAAATCACGATTGCCCCAAAAAAGCCACATTTCAAAGGCATCCTTTTTCCCATGACGGGATCGCGGGCTGCCAGCAAAACATCGTGATCAACCGTGTTTTGAAAATCGGCACGGCGATACCGACATCAATAGCGAGGGGGGCACGTTTCATTGCTTCCTCCCGCGTGTCCTCCTCACATTTGCTGAAACCAGAATGAGCAGGAGGTCGTCATGTTCAAACGACTGATTAGTGGAGCCGTGCTTTTCGGCATGGCCGCGGCGGCGCCACCGGTGTCCGCGCAGGGGCTGCATTGTGCTGACCGCAACCGTGTGGTGGAGCGGCTCGCGAACAAATATTCCGAGGTTCTTACGGCCGGAGGGTTGCAGGGCGCAACCACCAACCAGACCACTCTGGTCGAGGTCTGGGCCTCAGAGAAAACCGGAACTTTCACAGTTATCTTGACCAACCCACAGGGCGTGAGCTGCATCGTTGCCGCCGGTACCGACTGGCGTCAGGGACAACTATTACAAAGTGACGCCATCAAACCGGGCGAGGTGCCGTTGTAGAAAAGGCCCTTCGGTGTTATCTCAGCGCGAATGGATAACCCGTAAGGAGCTGGGCGCAATGGCGACCGACTATATTGTAAAAGATATCTCGCTGGCTGATTTTGGCCGCAAGGAACTTGATATTGCCGAAACCGAAATGCCGGGCCTGATGGCACTGCGCGAGGAATACGGCGCACAACAGCCGCTCAAGGGCGCGCGTATTGTCGGATCGCTTCATATGACGATCCAGACCGCCTGTCTGATCGAGACGCTGGTGGCTTTGGGCGCGGACGTGCGCTGGGCGAGCTGCAACATCTTCTCCACCCAAGACCATGCTGCGGCTGCAATCGCGCAAGCTGGCGTGCCTGTTTTTGCAATCAAGGGTCAATCTCTGGAAGAGCACTGGGACTATCTGGACAAGTCGTTCCTTTTCCCTGAGGGCCCGAACATGATCCTTGACGATGGCGGCGACGCAACGCTTTACGTCCTGCTGGGCGCGCGCGCCGAAGCGGGCGAAGACCTCGGCGTGCCGACCTCCGAGGAAGAAGAAGTCATCCACAAGCAAATCGCTAAACGCATGGCGGAAAGCCCGGGCTGGTTCACAAAAACCCGCGAAGCGATCATGGGTGTGTCCGAGGAAACCACCACCGGTGTGCACCGTCTGTATGACCTGCAGAAAAACGGCCAGCTGCCCTTCCCTGCGATCAACGTGAACGACTCTGTGACCAAGTCGAAGTTCGACAACAAATACGGCTGTAAAGAGAGCCTCGTTGACGGCATCCGCCGCGCCACAGACACCATGATGGCAGGCAAAGTGGCTGTTGTTTGTGGCTACGGCGACGTCGGCAAAGGCTCTGCTGCTTCGCTGGCGGGCGCAGGTGCGCGCGTGAAGGTGACCGAAGCCGACCCGATCTGCGCCTTGCAGGCGGCAATGGATGGGTTTGAAGTGGTGCTGCTCGAAGAGTCGCTGGATGCAGACATCTTCATCACCACCACCGGCAACAAGGACGTGATCCGCATCGAGCATATGCGTGAGATGAAGGACATGGCGATTGTTGGCAACATCGGCCACTTCGACAATGAAATTCAGGTAGCAAGCCTGAAGAACCACAAGTGGACCAACATCAAAGAGCAGGTGGACATGATCGAGATGCCAAACGGCAACCGGTTGATCCTGCTGTCTGAGGGGCGTCTGCTGAACCTCGGAAACGCCACCGGTCACCCGTCGTTTGTGATGTCTGCCTCCTTCACCAACCAGGTGCTGGCGCAGATCGAGTTGTTCACCAAAGGTGAGCAGTACAACAACGAAGTTTACATCCTGCCCAAGCATCTGGACGAGAAAGTGGCTGCGCTACACCTCTCCAAGGTGGGTGCGAAACTGTCGAAGCTGACGCCGGAGCAGGCGGCTTATATCGGCGTAACGCCTGAGGGCCCGTTCAAGCCGGAGCACTACCGCTACTAATCAAGTGTTTGATTGAGAGATTAAGACGGCGCTCCTGATTGGGGCGCCGTTTTGCTTTTTAAATTAAGCTGCGGTTGCAGCGAAGGGAAAATGAGAGCCCAAAGAGCAGAATTGTGCGGGCTGTACTATCGTCCGAGCTCGATTCAACGAGATTTGATACTAAGTTACACCCTGCGCACGCCCTGCCGATCCAACTCTTTGTGGATGGCAACTAGATCGACGCTATCCAGCTCTGTATTCGATTTGACCGCCTGCGCCGCCGCGATGCCAGCGCCCTGGCCCGCTACTGCACAGCAAGCCATGTTGCGCGTGGCCGCATGGGCGATGCGGTCTCCGCCGGTAGCGCGTCCTGCCACCAGCAATCCCTTGATCTTTTTCGGCAGCAATGACCGGTACGGAATGTGCATATAGCGCCCTGTTGTTGGCAAAATCAGGATTCCATAACCGTCAATGAACTCTGGATAAATGCCGATACTGTCTTCGAAACGCGCCTCGTTGCGCACGTCAGTTTCGGTCATGTTATAGGCCGCATCAATTTTTCGCGTGTCCCGCACGCCCAAAGTCATTCCGAAGTTACGTAAACGGACGCCTTCGCACCCCGGGGCAAAGCGGCGCAGTGCCTCGATGGCCATCATCGCCTGACGTCGACCTTCAATTTCAAAATGAGTCAGATCCCCGGGGTCGGTACCATCGCAATTGTCCAGATGGACGAGGTTCATGTAAGTCATTTCACCGCTATCATGCACAGCGCCCCATGTTCCCGCGATGGTCGTCAGATCGGCGGGGATAACCCCTGCCTTGCGCGCAGTCTCAAATGGTTTCTTCAGGAAGGGCGAAAACATTTCGTCTTCCTTTCCGTCGGTCTCGACCGTCCATTCTCCCGATGACCAATCCGAATAGGTTTGCGGATTGGCGCGCACGTCCTCCATAAAGCGGGCCTTATCGACGCCTGCGACGTGGAACATAACACTGGCGGCCTGTAACTCTTCGCGCGGGGGATGTGTCACCGGCGCCCCCGCCCGATGGGCAATATCTGCGTCTCCTGTTGCGTCGATCACAACTTTTCCCAAGATCGCCTCGCGCCCAGCCTTGGATTCTGTGATGATTCCGGTGATCCGATCGCCTTCCATGATCGGAGCGACGAATAGACGATGCAGCATTGGTGTTATTCCAGCTTCCTCAACCAACTGATCTGCAACAACTTTGAACCCTTCACTGTCGAGTTCATAGCTTAGCGATTGCGATTCAGGAACGGCGGCACCCATCGCTTTGGCCCGTTCTTCAAATTCACGCCCGACGCCGTTCGCTTCAACGGTCTTTTCATGGCGATACCAAGCAAAGCCCTCGACGCCAACGGTCGTAATGTTCCCGCCAAAGCAACCAAAGCGTTCCACCAGCGTGACGTCCACGCCCGACCGCGCTGCAGCCAAGGCCGCAGCCAAACCACCGGGGCCCGCGCCTACAACCAACACATCCGTGCGATGTACGACGTCTATCTGACGGGAAGGTTCGGTGATCTTCATTTCTGCCTCATTCAAGTTGACTCAATTTCCGGCTAAGCGAGCTGGGTGCGCAATTCTATCTGTTTAGCGACGGTTCAGTTCAAGAAACCGCGCCAGAAAATGGTCGATCTCGCTGCAGCAAAGAACAGCAGCACAGACCGCATTGTGGTCATATCCTTCACAGGGAAATGCCAACTCTCATTCCGCTAGAGGCGTCTATCCTCGAGCCGCCGCTTCCCAATCTGCCAGGAATTGCATGATTTCCATGCTGTCCTTAAGGCGCGGTGAGGGGCGAGGAGCTTCTGCGGCACCCGACGCCAATGCGCGTTCGACCATGCGTGTCTGGTGATAGAACGCGTCGTTGTCATCCGTGACCACAATCTCCCGCGCCGGTCCCTCGAAAGGCTGCCAGATCATGCGGTTGTCTCCTGCTGCCGGTAGCCACGGATTGGTTGCAAAGCGGAGCATCCCTTTGGTGGTCACAATCTCGAAGCTATGCGACATTCCGTGGCTGTCCGTGCTTTGCAATGTGGCCATGACGCCGTTGTCAAAGCGGACCGTGGCTGCGGTATCCTGAATATTCCCGTCCTTGTTCAGACTGCCGAATGCTGCGATCCGGCGTTGGGCAAACGCCTTTTCGCCACACATGGTTTGCACCACAAGATGCAGCAGGGAAGCAGGATAGCAGCCAAGATTATAGAGTGTGCCGCCACCGGCCGGATTCACGACTTTCCAGATGTCGGCTGCATAGCTGCCGGAGACCGAACGCAGGTCCCCAAAAGAGGGATCCTGAAGCAGAGAGACAAGTTGGGTTATCAAGGGGTGGGCCAGGTACATCAGACCTTCGGCAAAAAACAGGCCCGAAGGTTCTACCGCCTCTGACAGTCTATTGGCATCGGCCATGGTTACCGTCAGGGACTTCTCGCACAGAACGGGTTTGCCTGCATTTATCACCGCCGTTGTAACGTCGGCGTGCATGTGGTTGGGCAGCGCGATGTAAACCACGTCGACGTCATCACTGGACAGCAAATCGGCAATGTCCGTGAAGGCATTGGGGATCGCGTATTGAGCCTGCAAGCCAGACAAGGCGGTTTCGTTCCGACCGGCGACAGCCGTTGTGACGGATCTTTCGGATTTTGCAATTGCGCCCAACATGGCGTGCGAAATGAACCCTGTTCCGACAACTCCCCAACGGATCATGTGTGATGGCACCTTTTACTGGTTTGGATTTTGTTTCGGTTTGAGGCGTCGCCAAAAAAAGGCGAACGCCTTTCCGTTGGTCGAAAGCGAGGTCAAACGCCTGATTTTACGACGTTGCCAGCGCTTATCAATTCTGGAAATGCGTCGGGTGAGACATACGCGATCGCATCGAGGATACTGAGACCGGGCAAGAAGTCGGAAGACCCTTGATCGTAGTGCTGCAAAGCAGGTTCGAGAAATAGAAGCTCTATCCCTGCTTGTTCAAAAGTTTCTGCATCGTACAGGTCACTTCCACCGATCATATTGAGATATTGTCGCGCCCCGATCTCGCGGCATGCGGCGACAATGCGATCTTGAGCGGAAAGCGTCGCATCAAGTCCCAATTGTGAAACGCGTTGAATGGGCGTCTTGATGCCAATTCGATGTGCACACTTCTGAAGAGCGAGTTCGGTAACGTCGGTAAAGTCTGGGCCTGCGTTGGAGGCTTCCAAAGCGGTCTGCACGGATTCCAATATCTCCAGAACCTGATTTTTGAAGGGCGCTGAAGCATAGGTGTGGCCAACTGTAGCGCAGAGCTTTTTTACGGCTCGACCGGCGTCAGGCGCATAGCTGATCGCTGTGATTGGTGCATCCCTGTCTGCCTGCGCCGTAGGGATCGTGAATAGTTTTTTCCCGGTTGCCGAATTCAGGTTGTTGCGGTTCATCCAGCCTCTGCGAATGAACTGAACAGTGTCTAGCAACCAGAATTCGTCAACTTCCGCCATGAGTTGGAAGTAGCCAATGTAAGGAAACAAATAGGGCTGCATAATTGCTATGCGTCCGCTTTTTCCGGATGTGGTCATCATTTGCTCACTTGAACGGGACGCGGCGCGCGCGCGGAGAGCTGCTTATAGAGACGCGACCATTTTTCGAACCGGTCACGTTCTTCCTGTGGCAGTTCCTGATAAGCGGGTTTGTCGTACGGTTCGATCGGCTCGATTGATCTGCGAAGTTCCGCCAGTTCCTCAGGTGTGCCTGGTAGAGTCGCAGGGTCGTTCACCAAAGGATACCCCAACACCTCCATGTAGTCTCCGCAAACGGTCTCGATGTATTGAATTTGTTCGGTCGTCAGCGATTTTCGGAATTTCTGCGTGTTCCCCGAGATCAGGGGTTTGTTCAGGTTGGACCACATGGAGGACCTTCCGGAATCTTTTTTGGCCGAGGTGCTTTTCTCTGAAAAGCGCAACATTTCCTCTGAGAAGTCGAGCTTTAGTTCAGTGCACACACGCTTGAGATGGATCTCGGGGTCAGCAAGCAGGTCTTCATACCGCAGGGTCGCCTTTTTGATGTCGGCGCCAGTGGTGGCAAAGGTTCTGAACGTCCCGCTTTGATCTTTCAGCCAACGCTCTGCGGCCCTAATCGCACCTCCGCGCATTACCGGTCCGTTGATCCATGACACGGCCATGTCACGAGGGTCGCGGACCATGAACAGCAACCGCAAATCACTGGATATTCCCGACAACATAGGCAGATATGCAAAAGCCGAGTTTTCTTTTAGCAGTACGTGCTGCTTGCCCTGTCTGTCGGCTTCGGCCTGATAGAGGGAGGCGCACATCTGTGCAGCGGTCTCGCAATTTTCCAAAAGGCCGCGGTGCGTTTCGATGCCCATTTCATCTATTTGCCACGCGCTGACTTTGGCTTGAAAGAGTTCCAGAACCGCTTCGCGAAGATCCTCGCTATCGGGATCAAAGGTATGTGCCACTTCGCTCATGACCTTGAAGAGATGCGCTGCGCCGGGTCCGCTTACTTTCGGGTGCGCGTCAAAAACTTTGGCGATCAAGTTGCTGCCCGAGCGTTCGGAACACAAAAGAACAATTGGGCTGGTGAGTTTGACGGGCATGAATTGCGGGCTCTTGGGATTATTCGCACAAGCGGCGGACTTGGTCCGCGATCTTGGCGCTGGGGATCAGAGACATTTCCGGCGCATTGGACAGGCAGAATATGCGTGCAAAGAGCGACTCCGCCATTGGTGCAGGCTCGTTGGCCGGATGGTTGGTTTTCATTGGCAGATAGTATTTGCGCAGGATCACAGGACCGGCGGCACGCTCTGCAAAAACATCTACTGGGTTTGTTGCAAGAAACGGGGTGTGGGTTCTGGGAGAATGGATTGGTACTTTGACGGAAAACGGCGCCGCACCGCAATTTGCGTCAGCGACGATCTCGCGCATTCTTCCGTCTTGAGCGTGATACAATGCAGCCCAGAACTCCATTTTTTCCAAGCGATCCAGAATTGCCGACGCTGCGAGGTCACTGATCTTGGCATTGTTGGCCAAGCCGTTCCAGTTTTCGTCATGCGACCACCCAAAGTTTGCCAGAGCGCGAATGCGTGCTGCCTGTGTCTTATCGCAAATAACTAAGCCGCCTTCACCGACACCCCATGGCTTTGTGTGGTGGGCTGAGATTGTCTCGATCGGTCCATCTGAGGAGAGGGCGCTTCGGGGGCGGTCGAGAAGACCGGTGGCGTTGTCGACGATGAATGCTTTGCCCCGACTTGCGCAGAAGTCGGCAACCGCGTCCCAATCCGATTGTTGGGCAAAGACGTTTGTATAGATGACGCCGTCATAGCTGTCTTCAGGCAGTGATTTCAGTCGGTCGAGATCAAATCGCCCGTTTTCGTCGCAATCAATGATGCGTGTGTTGCTGAGGGGACCGACGCCGCAGGAGAAAAAGTTGAAGGCACTTGCGACCCAGCGCAATGGCGTGCCGTCGGGGCTATGCGCGGCGGCTGCCAGATGCAGCGCCAATGTGCCATTGGAGACGGCCACGACTTCGCGGCTGTCGGGCAAGCCGACTATTGCCGCAACGACCTTTTCCAGCAGGGCGGCGACGGGACCACCATTTGCATGGTGATTGCGTGCGACGGACAGGGACAGAAAATCTGCAATGCGGCTGTGATCATAGGCCTTGTTTTCGATGAACGGCAGAGGTTGTTCCAGATCGGGCATAGGAACGGGAATGTCATCGCAGGACGTTGGCTTCGGAACTCCATGGCTTGACGCAATCTCAACAAGGCCGGAGGTTCTAACGCCATACTCGCCGGCAGGTGTGCGGGACTTTTGGAATTCCCCACCTTCGGAGTTGTCGTCAGACGAGGCCTTAAAAGGATAGTTGGACACGATGCATGCGCTCCGGTTTGCGTGGACTCGGTTGTACACCAAAAGACTGTTGAACGTGGCAAGTAGCTACGGTTCGGACAGAAAAGCTGAATCCTAGTTAATCGGACCTATTAAATCACCAAGCCGCTTTCAATGATTATGTCAGTTGGCGGGCGTTTCTTGGCCGATTGATTTGCGAGCTATTGCCAAGCTAATGGACCGACCCATTCATGTTTTAACATGCGTTTCGTGGTTTGAGGGGAAATGCGTACTAGATTTCCCTTTGTCTGTACCAGTTCCCTGTTTACTGTCCGAACCAGCCAAAAAGGGCGCCAAAATGAACAAGGCTTGAGGGCCAAACCTGGGAGAAAAAAATGGGCAAACGCGACGAGTTGATCGAAAAATACGCGGATGATCTGAAGAACAAATGCGGGATGACACCCGATATGGACCTGCTGACCAAAGTCACGATCGGTTGTGGTCCGGCGATCTATAATGATGACGCGTCCACCGTTGCGAGCTCTCAGGAGAGCGAGCTGGAAACTGTCAAAGATAACTTTCTGGTCAAGAAGCTGGGGCTGAAAGATGGTCCGGAACTGATGGAAGGCATCAATGCCGTGATCGAGACATACGGCAAATCGGAGCGCAATAAATATCGCGCAGTGGTTTACTACATGCTGACTAAGCATTTCGGCAAAGAGTCCGTGTACGGCTGAGATTGCCCAGAGACTTCAGCAACGCCCGCCGCAACCGTCGGCGGGCGCCTTGCATTTCTGCCCTTTGAGTCAACTTCTAAGCAGTTCGTGTTTGTGCGACTCAGCGACCGTGGGGTAGCAAAAGAGCATCGGGCCAGGACGGCCAGAACCGAGAGTTTGAATACACGTGCGTTGGTATGGGAGCGCGTGGGGTCACGGGGGTTCTGGCGCGGTCGTCGGGACCCCCGTGTGCGTTTCAGAACAGTGTAAGCACAGTGCCCATGATGGTGCATCCGATAGTGGCGTAGCCACCGTCGATCAGCATCAGTTTGCGCGGACGACCGGCAAAACCATAGTTCGTGACGATCCACGGAGCGGCCAGAAACAGACCAATGCCAAGGCCGGAAGTCAGCCCTTTGTCCACGGTATCGATAGCGGAAAGGGCGAAAACATGGCGCATCATTCCAGCCACTACTATGGCGCAGACGAAGGCCAGGATGTGTGGCGTTGGATCCTTGGAATTGACGGGGCGCCCGTCGTCGCCTGTTTCCACACCGGCGGCTTCCATCCAAGGTTTGGCCAGCGCCATATACCAGATTGATCCAAACACATATGAGGCCACTGCTGCGGCCAGCACTGCGACATATTCCATAACTGTCTCCCCGTTTTTTAGGTTTATTCGGGGAGTATGCCGGAAAAATCAGGTTTGAGAACCGCTCATCTCTAAGATGATCTGCCACTCTGCTTCGGTTACCGGCTGAACGGAAAGTCGGGAATTTCTGACCAAAACCATGTCCGCAAGACGCGGGTCTGTTTTGATCATGTCCAAACTGACGGGCGTTTTCACTGGCGCAACAGCTTTGATGTCCACGCATTCCCAGCGCTCGTCATCGGTTGTGCTGTCGGGGTGGGCTTCTGCGCAAACCTCGACGATGCCAACAACGGATTTCTCCTTTTGCGAGTGGTAGAAAAAGCCGCGGTCACCCACGGCCATTTCCCGCATAAAATTGCGTGCCTGATAGTTTCGTACACCGTCCCACTCTTCGCCTACATCTCCCTTGGCAACTTGCTGGTCCCAACTCCAGGTCGACGGCTCGGATTTGAACAGCCAGTAGCGCATCAGCCCAGAACCTTGTTCCAAGGCTTCAGTTCGACGCTCTCGAAGAGATCGGCAGCCTTGTAGGGGTCGTTCGCAGCCCAATTTTCCGCTTCGGACATGTCCGCTACGTTCAGGATGATAAGTGATCCGCACATGTCGCCAGAGTCGTCTAGAAACGGGCCGGCCATCATGATCGTGTCGCCGGACCCTTTGAGGTAGGCGACGTGATCGTCACGGTTGGCTTTGCGGATCTCCAAAGCGCCGGGTTTGTCCTTGGCGATGAGCGCGATCAGCATAAGTTATTCCTCCTTGGGTGGTCTTGCGAGCAGCATTTCCATGGCGTCGCGAATTTGCAAGTCCCCATCCAGCACTGCGACAACGGCGGCCGTGATGGGCATCTCGATGTTCATGGTTTTGGCCCGATCCAGAGCCGCACGGGCAGTGGCGGCGCCTTCGACGGTGACGGTCGGATCAAAGGTTTCACCCCGCCCCAGCGAAAGCCCAAAGCGGTAGTTGCGCGACTGTTCGGACGCGCAGGTCAAGGTGAGATCACCGAAGCCGGACAAGCCGGACAGAGTTTCAGGCTGGGCGCCCAGCGCACGGGCCATGCGTTGCATTTCGGCGTAACCGCGTGTCATGAGCGCGGCCCGGGCGCTGTCACCAAGACCAGCGCCGATGGCAATGCCACAGGCAATTGCAATCACGTTCTTCAACGCGCCGCCCAGTTCCGCGCCGACAGTATCGGTTGTGCGATAAACGCGAATATTTGGCGACTTCAGGCGGCGTTGCAGGTTTTTTCCGGCCGTCTCGTCTGCAACCGCTAGTGTCAGTGCCGTTGGAAGGCCACGCGCAATGTCGGCAGCAAAACTGGGGCCGGTCAGAATGGCCGGTATGGCGTCGGGTAGAACATCACGGATCACGGCCACTGGGCCCAATTGCGTGCCGAGCTCAACCCCCTTGCAACAGGCAACGAGGGTCCGTCCTGCAAGCTCGGGGTGCTCCTGCAACAGACTTCGAAGTTTTTGCATCGGAACCGCGAGCAGAACAACTTCCGAGAGTGCTGCCGAGAAATCAGATGTGAAGGTAATGGATTCAGGCAGCGAGACCCCAGGCAATCGAGGGTTTTGACGCGTATCTTGCATAAGAGCAGTCGCAGAAGGGTCGCGGGCCCAAAGCGTCACGGGATTATCGTTGCGAGCAATGGCGACGGCGAGTGCGGTACCAAAAGCTCCAGCGCCAAGAACCGAAATCATGCTTTGGCTCCTTTTTTTCCGCTGCCCAGCAGTGCCGGCGCTGTTTGGTCAAGTGGCCAGCGCGGACGTGCGGACAGACCCATGTCATCCCGTGCACCGGATTTGAATCGCTCAAGACCTGCGTAAGCGATCATGGCGGCATTGTCAGTGCAGAGGGCCAAAGGTGGTGCGGTAAAGGCAGCACCAGATTCCGCACAAACAGTCTCTAACCTTGCCCGAATTGCCGAATTTGCAGCAACTCCGCCGGCTACGGCGAGCAACGGTTCAGACGGGTTTTCGGCCATGTAGACCTCGAGCGCACGCCGCGTCTTTTCCGCCAGCACATCAACCACGGCGGCTTGAAAGCTGGCGCAAAGATCAGCGCGATCTTTGATCGTCAGACCGCCTTTTTCTGAGATGATTGCGTCCCGAGCGCGCAGCAGTGCCGTTTTCAAACCAGAGAAAGACATGTCGCATCCCGGACGATCCAGCAAAGGGCGCGGGAAACGGTGTGCTTTCGGATCACCTGCCTCGGCCTCTTTTTGAACAGACGGGCCGCCGGGCTGGGGCAGTCCGAGCAAACGTGCGGTTTTGTCAAAAGCCTCGCCTGGTGCATCGTCTATTGTGCCGCCCAGACGTGTGAATTTTTCGGGACCGTGCGCAATGAGGAACTGGCAGTGGCCACCTGAAACAAGCAACATGAGGTAAGGGAAAGTCACCTGATCGGTCAGACGCGGGGTCAGCGCATGGCCGGCAAGATGGTTCACGCCGACAAGGGGAATGTTCAGCCCGGCGGACAGACCCTTTGCGCACATTACAGCTGAGAGCACTCCACCGATTAGACCCGGACCCGACGTGACTGCGATGGCATCGATCTCGGACAAGCTTAGGTTGGCGGCGGAGAGTGCTTCTTGGACAGAGAGATCGAGCTTTTCGGCATGTGCCCGTGCGGCGATTTCAGGCACGACTCCGCCAAACGGCGCGTGCAATTCGGTCTGTCCATAGACAATCGACGCCAGAATTTCCGGCGCATCGTCACCTGATTGGCGCAAGACTGCGGCGGCGGTATCGTCGCAGCTGCTTTCCAGTCCTAGGATTGTGAGAGGCTTTGTCATCTGTCCTTGCCGTTGCACCGGTGCTGTCAGGCAGGTAACACCGGAAGGCGGTTCAAACAATCCCGGCGCATTTTTCATGAGTGAATTGTCCCCAACCATCCTGATCTCGCGCCCTTTGGCTGCGGCGGAGCGGTTTGCGGCGGCGTTGCAAGGGGCGGGAATTGACGCTCCGGTGGTAATCTCTCCTTTGATGAAGGTGGAACCGACAGATGCAGGTGTGCCGCTGGCCGGCGTGTCGGGCGTTATTTTTACCTCTGCGAATGGTGTCGCCTTCGCACCTGAAGGAAACCTGCCTGCATGGTGCGTTGGAGAGGCAACTGCGGAAGCGGCACGGGCAAAAGGGTGGCATGCGATTGCGGCAGGCGGTGATGCGGAGGCTTTGGTCGAGCGGGTTTTGGCCGACAAGCGAGCGGGCAAGGTCTTCGGTCCCTTATTGCACTTTCGGGGTGCCTTTGCTCGTGGTGACATTGCCAAGAGACTTTGCGCAGCAGAAGTTGAGACAGGGGAAGCGGTCGTCTACGAACAGCGGTTGGTTCCGTTGACGCAAGCGGCCAAATCATTGTTGTTGCGGGAAAATCCGGTAATAGTTCCCCTTTTTTCTCCGCGGACGGCGGCGCAGTTTTCCAAAGAGGCGGCGCTTCTGACGACGACGTCGCACGTTTTTGTGGCTGCAATGAGCGCAGCTGTTGCCGAGGCGTTGAGCGAGAATTTGACCCAAGACGTCGTTGTGGCGGAAAAATCTGATGTCAATTCGATGATTGACGCAGTGTCGAGACTGTTGGCCGCGGCAGTTCATGTTGAGGAGCGCAGTCGCCTGACCTAGATTGGTGCTGCAACTGCGAAATAACCGGATTCGAAAGGACTTCAGGTGGGTAACTCTGACAAGACCGACAAACCGGAAGACGATCAGGTTAAGGCTGAGAACGCCAAGGCTGAAGAGATCGAGGACGCCGAACTCGTTGACGAGGAAACGAACGCGGACGGGGAAACGCCTGTAGAGCTTGATGAACCTGATGCCGAACCGGTCGAGGCGACGGAAGATGTGGTTAGCGAAGCCGTATCAGACGTTGTGGAAGAGACGGCGCCTGATGCTGATGCTCCCGACGTAGAAGAAACACCTGACGCTGCTTCAGCGCCAGAGAAGCGCGGCGGATTTGCTCCCATGGTGTTGGGTGGTGTCGTGGCCGCGGCTATCGGGTTTGGTGGCGCTGTTTTTTTTGGTGACCAGTTGGGGATCGGTTCAGACACCGAAGAAACGTTGGCAAAGGTGGCCGTCGAGCTGGAAGCCCAAAAACAAGCGCTTGCTTCTTTGGGTGAGCAATCCGGGTCGGCATCTGAGCGTGCCTCGAGCGCATCGCAAAACGCCAGTGATGCGGCAGCGGAGGTGGCGAAACTACGTGAACTTCTGGACGCCTACACGACCGAATTAGGCACGCTTTCGCAGACTGTGGCCGAATTTGACAGCCGGCTGAACGACATTGAGAAACGACCATTGAACGAAGGCCTTGGGGCCGCGGCAATTGCCGCATACGAGCGAGAGGTCGAGGACTTGAAGGCGCTGGTAGCCGAGCAGAAGGCGGAAGCGGCACAGCTGAAAGACAAGGCCGATCTGTCCGCCAAAGCGGCGCTTGCGCGGTCGGCAACAACACGGATTGTGGCGGCTTTGGATAGCGGTGCGGCTTACAGCGGTGCATTGGTGGACTACCGTTCCGCAACTGGTGAAGAGGTGCCTGAGGTGCTTGCAGAGAATGCTGGTACCGGCGTGATCACCTTGGCGGCTTTGATCGAGGGCTATCCTGAGGCTGCGCGCGCGGCGTTGGCAAAGGCCCGTGCGGAGAAAATTGATGATGCCCAGGGCAGCGCGCTTGGGAATTTTTTGAAAAACCAGCTTGGTGCGCGGTCTGTAGAAGCCAAGGACGGCACTGATACCGATGCCATACTGAGCCGTGCGGAAGCTGCGCTGCGCGATGGGCAACTTTTTGATGCATTGGCCGAACTGGACAGTCTCGCCGATGCTCCCAAAGCTGAAATTGCGGAATGGCGGGCGCAGGCGGAAACTCGACTGGCGGCGACCGAGGCAGCCGAAGCAATGGCGCAAGCCCTGAACACAAACTGAAAGTCAGAACATGCTGTGGTCTTTGATTAAGATACTTGTTTTTGTCGCCATTATCGGGGCTGTGACCTTTGGCGCGATCCATCTGCTTGAAAGCGAAGGCGGGGTGATGATCACCATGGGCGGTGTCGAGTTCACGCTTGGACCGTTCCAGACTGCTTTGGCCTTGATCGCGCTGGTGGCGGCCACGTGGCTGGCGATCAAATTGCTTGCGCTCTTGGTGGCGACATTGAAATTTCTGAATGGCGACGAGACCGCAATCAGCCGCTATTTCGATCGCAACCGCGAAAAGAAAGGTTATCAGGCGTTGGCCGACGGTCTTATGGCGTTGTCTTCGGGCGAAGGGCGCCTGGCCATGGACAAGGCCCGCAAGGCGGAAAAGTTCCTGAAAAAGCCGGAACTGACCAACCTGATCGTGGCGCAGGCCGCTGAGATGAGCGGTGACACCAAAAAGGCGGAGGAAGTCTACAAAACCCTGCTCAAGGACGACAACACGCGGTTCGTGGGCGTGCGCGGCCTGATGAAGCAGAAGCTGGTTGAAGGCAAAACCGATGTGGCCCTCAAGCTTGCGGAAACGGCGTTTGCTCTAAAACCAAGGCATGAGGAAGTGCAGGATACACTCCTACGCCTTCAGACGGAGAATGAAGACTGGAGTGGTGCGCGCGGAACCCTGAATGCCAAACTCAAGCATGGCACGTTGCCGCGAGACGTACATCGTCGACGGGATGCGGTTCTGGCCTTGGGTGAGGCTAAAGGTATTCTTGACGAAGATAGCTCCATCGAAGCCCGCGAACGCGCGATCGAGGCAAACCGGTTGTCGCCTGATCTCGTGCCCGCAGCAGCATTGGCGGCGAAAGGATATATAGAACAAGGCCGTCCTCGAAACGCGGCCCGCCTGTTGCGTAAGGCATGGGATGTGAGTCCGCATCCGGATCTCGCCGCTGCTTTTGCCGCAATTGAGCCGAACGAGACTCCTCAAGAACGGATCAAACGGTTCAAGACACTGACCAAGGCCACACAGGATCATCCCGAGACCCGGATGTTGAATGCCGAGTTGCAGATTGCGGCGGAAGATTTCCCTGAGGCACGCCGCGCGCTGGGCGACCTTTACGAAAAGGAGCCAACGCAGCGCTCGCTGACCATTATGGCGGCGATTGTGCGTGGTGAAGGGGGAGACGATGCGGTGGTCAAGGGCTTTCTGGCGAAGGCGCTTACAGCGCCGCGAGGTCCTCAGTGGGTTTGCGACAACTGCCACAACATTCATGCGGAATGGGCGCCTACGTGTGCGAATTGCGGCAGCTTTGACACCCTGAGTTGGGTAGCCCCGCCAGAGACCGAGGCGAAGTCCGGCTCCGGTGTCGAAATGCTACCGTTGATCGTTGGCGCGATCGCCGATCAGACGCGCGATGATGCGGAAGAAAGCGAGACGTCTGACGAGGATGTCGAAACCGTAGACGCCGAGGTGGTCGAGGAGACTGACACGAAGGCCGGATGAGGATCCGCTTGAAGGGACAAGTGAAAAAGGCGGGATCATGGGATCCCGCCTTTTTTCAATTCGCCCGGAAGCCGGTTTTTACAACTCGGCGACAATTTCCTTGAGCAAGGCCAACTTGATCGGCTTGGCCATATGCTCGTCCATTCCGGCGTCCAGACAGGCTTGTCTGTCCTCGGGCGCAGAGTGGGCAGTGAGACCGATGATGCGCGTAGGACTGTCGTTGGTGCCTTGTTCGCGTGCGCGGATTTTGCGCGCAGCATCCAGGCCGTTCATCACCGGCATGGAAACATCCATCAGGATCAGGTCGGGACGCAGGCTTTCATTCTGCGCGATCGCTTCGATCCCGTTTTCCGCACTTGCATGTGGCAGGCCGTGACGGTCGAGGAAAACCTCTATCAACTTACGGTTGGTGCGGTTGTCGTCAACGATCAGGATCGGTTTGATGTCTTTCTTTTCTTTTGCAACCTCAACGTCTTTCGCTTCTTTCTCAGGTCCGAAATCGTCCTGTGCTTCGGGACAATTGGTCAACGAGCGGAGAAGGTTGCCGAGCAGAATTGGTTTCTGCAGCTCAGCGTCGGGCGTGACGTCGGGCGCGTGGCCATCTTCGATGCTGTCCTGAAGCTCGTTGATAAAAATCACGCGCGGTTGCTTGATTCCCTTGAGTGTCCGGCAGGCCCGAAGGAAGGTTTCTGCATTCATGTCCGGAAGGCGGCTCTCGACCAGAACCACGTCGAAAGGAGCATCTGTTTTTGTTGCGTCCTTGAGCGTTGAAAGCGCGGTGGCGCCATCCTCGCAGGCCTCCGGTTTTGCTCCCCAGTGTTCCAGCTGTTCGTTGGTCACATACAGGGCCATCGGCTCTTTCTGGACAATTAGGACCCGCATTTTCTCGAGGTCCACCGTGGTGGGTGCCGGAACCTGATCAGAGGATGGTTCGACGATCGGGATCGAGAAGCAGAACTTTGATCCCTCGCCAACACAGGACGTCGCCCAGATGCGACCGCCCATCAATTCTGCGAAGCCCTTGGAGATCGCGAGACCCAAACCGGTACCCTGATGTTTACGGCTGTAGCTGCCGTCCACTTGGGTGAACTGGTCAAAGACTGTGTCGATCTTGTCCTGAGGAATGCCGACACCCGTGTCGCAGACGCTGACCTGCATGTGGGCTCGGCCGTCGTCATCCTCAACGCGACGGGCGTCGATCATCACGTACCCTTCGTCGGTGAATTTCAGCGCGTTTCCGGCCAGGTTGATGATGATCTGCTTGAGGCGAGGGCTATCGCCAAGAATGTGTTCCGGCAGGGTCGGATCAATACGGGTGATCAGATCAACGCCGGCGTCAGATGCCTGGAACGCCAAGATCTGAGCGGTTTTTTCGATCACATCTACAGGTTTGCAAGGTTCCTGACGAACCGTCATGTGGCCGCTGTCAATTTTGGAGAAGTCCAGAATATCGTTGATGATATTGAGCAGGGACGATCCGGAAGAGTGCATCGACTCCAACAGGCCGCGCTGTGCCGGATTTAGATCGGTATCGGACAAGAGTTCTGCCATGCCCAAAACACCGTTCATTGGCGTTCGGATCTCGTGGCTCATGCGGGCAAGGAACTGTGACTTGGCGTTCTCAGCATGCTGTGCCGTTTCAACCGCAATTTGCAGCTGCTGGTTTTTCTGGTGCACTTCGTCAGAAAAGGCCTTGAGTTGTTCCTTGGTGTCCTCAAGTTTCTGAACCCTCTCCGCAAGGTGATCCATCATTGTGTTGAAAGACTTGGCAAGGCTTTCGACTTCGTCGTTGGTGCGGATCGTGATGCGGTGATCAAGGCTGCCAGCGGCAGCTTGTTCGGTGGCCTGCGTGAGCTTTGCCAGCGGATTTGTCAGGCGGCGCGACACAAAAAAGCTGAGCCCCAAACCGGCGAGGATGAACAGGGTGCCAAGCATCATGTTACGCTGTCGCAACAGGGCGACCTCTCGCAATGCTATCGTCCCGTCCAGATCGAACCGGATGGTGCCAAAATTGAAGTTGCCGTAGTTCACAGGCAAAGCGATTTCAATCAGACCGTCGTTGTCGCGGTAGGCGACTTGGTTTGTGCGGCGCGCTTCTTCCACAAGTGGATCTTCAATCTTGCCGAGGAACAGCGAGTGGCCGAAGTTTGCACCTGTTACGATCAGATGGTTCTCCGCATCTACGAGCGAGAGCGACACCACGTCGGGTTGCTCCTCGAGCTCCTCGTAGATGACGTCCAGTTCGGACGGATGTCCTTCGAACAGGTAGGGCAGCGACACTTCGAGGATCAGCTTGCCAAGGGACTCGGCACGTTCTTGAAACCTCTGTTCCACCAATTGCTGTTGTGTCAACGTGTTGGAGATGATCAGCGCGGTGACGCAGGCCGTGAACAGCGCGCCGAAATAGAACAGCATTCGGCGGCGAAGACCGTGGGTTGCCCGGCGCCAGAAGGACGGCGCATCCATATGCGAAACGTAGGTCAAATCGGTCTTCCTAGATAATGCCAATGGTCGTCAGGCGATTGAGGATCGCAAAGATCGGCTGAAAGGTGTCGTAGACGCTGGGAAAGCTCACGAAACGGTCCATATCGGAGAAGGCCCTGATTGCTTCGCGACCCTTTTGGGTGTGGTGCATTGTGGTCAGCGCTTCGGCGATCGCATCTGACAAATCGTGATCCATTCTCGGGCGTTGCATGACCACCTCGCGGGGGATCAGCGGGCTTTCGGCAATTGCGCGGAACTGTCCGGGAAATGCTGCATCAAGATGGCGGAAGTCGATGTCGTTCATTGCACCGGCGTCAGCCCAGCCACGAACCATCCAGTACATGGTGTTGGCGCTGTCACGGGTGAACACGTAGCCGACCTTGCCGTCTGGTACATTGCGGTTACGGGTGCGGAGTTTGGCGACCTCAAGTCCCGCTTGGTCCAGAAGATAGACGGGCAGAAGAAAGCCGGAAGAGGACGAATGTTCCTCAAACGCAATCTTGCGGCCAACTAGGTCGTTCAAAGACTGAATCTGACCATCCGTAGGTACAACGATGAGCGAGCGATAGGCGGCGTGACGGTCGCGGTACTGTCGTAACAGCGGCACGGCTCCGGAATCGCGCGCGACCTTGGCTGCAACGACTGGTGTGTCGAAGTAGAGGTCTATGTCACCGTTCGCGATCGCGCCTGCAATGTCGTGATCTTCTTGTTTGACCGTGATTTGCACGTCAGTGATGCCGTGCGGTGCCAACGCTTGTTTCAAATACTCTGCAAGCGGAGTGAAACGGACCACCTCGCGACGAATGTCATTTTCGAGGCTTCCGAGAACGAGTGTTTCAGCCGTCACCACATGCGTGGGCAGCAGACACACCAGCGCCAAAGCCAGGCGTTTCATCAAGTTCATTTCTACGTCCTTGTTCCCGTTGCTTGACGGGTAGACTCAAAATCTTGATTGATGCTTAATTTTATGGAGTTTCGGCCTTTCAGCGGCTTTGCGCTGACGTTGGGTGAGTTTTGCCCCACAAAAAACGCCCTCTGCCGGTGGCAAAGGGCGTTTCTGAAGATTGAAAGACCTTACGACTTCGGCAGAAGCACCGAATCGATGACGTGGATAACGCCATTGGATGCGCCGATGTCTGCGGTAACAACGTTGGCTTCGTTCACCATCACGCCGCCTTCGGTCATGATCGTGACGTCACCGCCTTGAGCGGTTGGTGCCATCATGTTGTTGGACAGGTCACCGCTCATCACTTTGCCCGGTACAACGTGGTAGGTCAGAACGGCAATCAGCTGGTCCTTGTTCTCGGGCTTCAGGAGCATTTCGACGGTACCTTCGGGCAGAGCGGCAAACGCCTCGTCTGTCGGTGCAAAGACTGTGAATGGGCCATCGCCCTTGAGAGTGTCCACGAGACCCGCCGCCTGAACCGCTGCGACCAGAGTGGTGAACGAGCCCGCAGAAACGGCCGTGTCGACGATGTCTTTTGAATGGCCATCGGCGAAGGCAGGTGCGGAGGCGAAAAGCGTTACGGCAGCAGTGGCTGCCAAGAATTGACGACGGAACATAAGTTGTCTCCCAAAAATGATTGCCAGCGGGAATGCTGATGTGTCGGGCTACGGCAACCCGGTTGGGATGGATCATCGGTGGAATTCCGGTGGTAGCGCCAAACTCGAACGGATCACAAATAGGTCAGACGAGACGCAGGTTGCGCATTTTCCTTTGTTTTAAGGGCGAAATTGCAGGGCGCGCAATCTGCGGATCTGGGTGTGGGGCTTTCATGGCGGCGAAGCTGATCACAAATCAATCACAGGCACGTGGGTGAAAAAATGGCAGAGCAACATTGAGCATGGCACACAGAAAGCGCCGGGCGTCACAAGGCCTTGTTCCCTATTTTGCGGCTTTTTCACACGACCGTCGTCAACCGTCAGCTTTCAGGTAGTCTTTCAGGGCGTTTGCGAGCAGGTCGTAGCACAGGCGGATCCGCATGTTGGTTTGAACGTCTCTGTGGGAGACCAGCCAAATTGGCAGACGCATTTCCCCCAGATCAGGCAGGACACGAGTCAGTCCGAAATGCCGTGTGGCGACCACCGACGGCAAGAGTGCTATTCCAAGGCCGGCCGCGGCGAGTTCGTACAGAACTACGCCTGAATGGGCGACGATTTTGAAGTTGGCAGGCGAGACGTCCAACCCTAGATCACGAATTTGCCGGACCAATCGGTCACGGTGTTCGAAGCCAATGAAATCGGCGTTGGCGACTGTCTCAGATGTCAGGTCACCGTCCAACGCGGTGAGGTACCGTTCGGACGCGAATAGAGAAACGTCAAATTCTCCGATCTGTCGCGCAATCAGATCGGGCTGCGACGGTCTTACATGTCGCACGGCGATGTCTGCTTCGTGGCGAGTCAGATCTGCCAGAGCGTTGGAGGGAACGAGCTCGACATCCACTCCCGGATGGTTCCTGCGGAGCGTGTCGAGGCATTGCGGCAAGACGTAGGACACCATCGCATCGGTTGCGGCGATCCTGATCGTGCCCTCGAGTGTCTGGTTCCGCCCTTTTGCAATTCGTGAAATTTGGGTGGCCGCGTCGGCCATGGTCTGCACCTGTTCAAAAAGTGCTGCTCCGGTATCGGTCAGGCGCGCGGCGCGTGTTCCGCGGATAAAGAGACTCGCGTTTAGGGCCTCTTCGAGGTTGCCGATCTGACGGCTGAGAGTTGGTTGAGTTTGGCCAAGCACCCGTGCGGCACCGGAAAGAGACCCTTCCTCTACGACGGCTAGAAAGGCGCGAATATGGTTCCAGTCGAACTCTCTCCCGTGAATATTCATATATTTACGTATGCCTAGTATAGATATTTGCGCAATTATGTTGTTTATTTGTATGGGTTATTTGGTCTCAAAAGAAAAGAGAGACCAATGTCACTGCTCAGAAACATTCCGCTTCCAGCAAAATTGATCGCGATCTGTACCTTGCCGCTTGCCGCAGGATTGGCGCGGCTCCTCCAGATCGCGGGCGTAGAGACTCCACTCACTGCTTATCCGCCTGTATCGACGGGCCTTCAGGCCGTTTTTGTCGCCCATATCGTTTGCGCCTTTCTCTTTGTCGGGCTTGGCGCGTTCCAGTTCACTACCCACGGAAACCCTCGGACCCTGGGTTGGCATCGAGCGGCAGGTCGCTTCGCGGCCTGCGCCGCCTTGCTTACAGGACTCTCGGCGATTTGGCTGACGTTCTTCTACCCGCACGCGCCCCAAGACGGGCCGGTGCTGAATGTCATTCGGGTCTTCGCCGCGTCGGGGATCGCGACGTGTATCGTCATGGGCTACCGGGCTGTTCGAGCGCGTCACCTTGGACACCACCGCAAATGGATGATGCGGGCCTACGCCTTGTGCGTAGCGACTGGCGTTCAGTCCTATGTCGTCTTTTTCTGGCACGCCATTGGCGAAAATCCGGAAGGAGTTCACCGCGCATTCGCATTCGGCGTTAGCTGGCTGGCCTGCCTCGCCTTTGTCGAGGTCCAGTTGGACCATAAGTCACTGAAAAGGAATGATAGATGAGTTACAAAAATCCCCTGTTACTTGGTACAAAACTGTCGCTTTTGTGGCTGTTCGCAATTCTCAATATTCTCTTCCGTGACGTCCATGAGCTCACCATGTCTTCGACGATCGAAGAGATTCTGACGGGGCATCTCAATGGTGTGGCAATGTCCGAAGGGCTTCTGGTTGTCGGGGCCATCATCGTCGAGTTGCTGTTGTTGGGCTTCCTGTTTTCCAGTTTTGCCCGCCCAAGCATTGCGCGTCGTCTCAATTTGTTTCTCGCGCCGATTGCTATACTCGGAACCCTCGCGTCACGCCCGAGCGATCCCGACGATTTCATTTTTGCGGCCATCGAAATTGTCACATTCTGTGTCATCTGGTGGTTGGCGTGGGGATGGGAGACCAAGCCGCTGGAAGAAACCGCGATCGAGGCGAGCTGATGCGCGGAAAGACATGTGTTGTCACGGGTGCGACCAGCGGAATAGGTGAGCAAACGGCATACGCCTTGGCGAGTCTCGGCGCCGATCTCATTTTGGTGTGTCGTAACCGCGACAAGGGCCGGCGTGTGACGGAACGTATTCGCCTGGCGACGGGCGAAGATCGAGCGCGACTGATTGTTGGTGACTTGGCCGATCTCGCACAGGTGCGCATGATTGCCGCCGCAGTACGCGCGCTCGATTGCCCCGTGCACGTTCTGGTCAACAATGCGGGTGTCTTCAACCTAAGCCGCCGGTTGACGGTGGACGGGCACGAAGAGATGTTTGCGGTCAATCACCTTGCACATTTCCTACTGACGACGGAGTTGCTTGATCTCTTGCAAGAGGCGGGCGGGGCTCGTGTCGTTACCCTTGGATCGGGTGCGCATATGCTGGTGAAGTCCATAAACTTCAGTGACGTGACCTTTGAGGACGGATTTTCTGCGCTCAAAGTCTATAGCCATTCGAAGCTTGCAAACTGCCTGTTCGGGCATACTCTCGCGTACCGGCTTCAAGGGACCGGTGTGACCTCGAATGTTGTCGATCCGGGTGAAGTCTCTACCAATTTGGGCACGCAAAACGGGTGGATCGGGTGGGGACTCAAACATGTCCTGTCGCTTACTTTGCAAAATCCCGTCAAAGGAGCCCGCACGTCTATTTATGCTTGTGCATCTCATGATCTCGACGGCGTTTCCGGTGTTTACTTGCGCAATTCAAAGATCACAAATCCACGCGCTTGGGCTGTCGATGATGTGATGGGGAAAAAATTGTGGGAGCATAGCGAAGAACTGATTTAGCTCGGTCCATTCACGTTGGCGAAAATACCCGCGCCGACCTTAGAATTCGTCTCTTCATCAGCTACATTGGGCTCTCAGCTGCTCATTGATTGCGCACCGATGGGCCGTTTGCGCCTCTTCGGCACCGCCTTCACTCCTATTGGAAGCTGGGCAACGTGTATTTCTTGCAGAATGGCTTACTGATCATGCGCCAAAAAGCCAGTGGCCAGTTTCTTCACCCGAGTAAACAGGGCCGCCGAGTCGGTTTCACCAGCTAGACCCGCTGCGTCAATTAGGCCTCTTAGAGCCGAGACGAGGTCACGTGCGTTCTGGTCAGGCTCCGGGTGACCTGCATGGGTTAGAAAATCCGCAACTACGTCATGAATTGCCAGGTTAAGTTCGTTGGTTTCGGCTTCCAAAGGCAGAAAAGCCTCTGCAAATTCCAAGATTCTTGCCAGTTTTGGCCAGCGCAACTGATGGGCGATCGCCGCCGAAAGCAGCTTGTCCAAAGTTTCATCGAACGTCTCGTTCTTCATGTTGTCAGACGCGACCCTCAGATCATCGAGCAATAGCTTTCTTTTCTCGCGGATTATCTCGGTCAAGATTGCCTGCTTCGTTGGGAAATACTGATACAGCGTCCCAATGCTGACACCGGCGACCTCCGCGACGCGGTTGGTATTCAATGCATCAAGGCCGCCACGCACAAGAATGCGAGCAGCCGCTTCCAGAATGGCCTCGTAAGTTGCGCGCGCCCTTTCTTGTTTTGGTTTTTTTCTGGGGTTTATCGCGGGGTCCATGGTCTGCCTGAAATACGAGTTGGATTACCCGAGCAATTACTCATCATTGTGTGAAACGCAACCGCAAAGGCAACCACTATGAATTGGACAATTTTCGTTTCTCTACGCGCCACTCCTAAGTGGCTGTCCCTCTCGCTGAAGGAGCGGGACCAAATTGCGTCAAGCTGTCTTGGTCAAGCGGCGACAGATGAACGGGTCAAAATGCGATTTTACGACGCAGAGGCGTTTAGCGGTGTTTGTTCCGACCTCGCCGTTTTCGAAACGGATGACATGGGTTCCTATTATTTCGTTATGGAGCGGTTCCGAAACACAGCTTTGCTCTCTGAGCCCTATTTCGAAATCCTCGACATTATTCCGGCACTGGAAAACGGCTTTCAGGCTTTTCAAGAATCTGAGTTGGCTCGTAGCACATGAAATTCGATATCAGCCAGAGCAAGGCGCTTGTCACTGGCGGCGCACGTGGGATTGGACTGGAGTTAACGAAGCAACTGGTCGCCAAAGGTTGCGAGGTGGTCGCCGTTGGTCGAAACCAGCGCCAACTGGATGAGCTAAGTGCAGCATTCCCGAGCGCCGTTACGACTTGGGTCGCGGATATCTCTTCCTCAGCTGAGGTCGATGCGCTCGTGGCCGGTCTTGCAGCGGATCACCCGGACATCAACATCCTGATCAACAATGCAGGTGTCCAATTCGAGATGGACCTATTCGGGTTTGATCAGAGGCCAAACATCGATTTGGCGCGTCTGGAAATAGCGACAAACTTTGATGCGGTCGTAGCACTCACGTTGGGCATACTGGCTTTGCTCGAGCATCACGAGCGTGCAGCAATTGTGAACATCAGTTCTGGTCTTGCGATTGCGCCCAAAGCTGCGTCCCCGGTTTACAGCGCGACAAAATCAGCCGTCCGGTCATTTACAAAGGCCTTGCGATATCAATGTAGTCAGCGTGCAGCGCATATTATTGTTGTTGAAGCCATCATGGCTCTGGTTGAGACGGACATGACTGCTGGGAGGGCATCCAGAAAAATCTCGGCACAACAAGCTGCCGCCGAAGTCATTTCAGGACTTGAAAAAGAAAAAGACGAAATCTGGGTTTCCAAGGCTAAACTGCTGCGCCTTTTACATCGGGTGTCGCCTAAAGTCGCGGAACGGGTAATGCGATAGAATATCGAAGTTTGGTCGATAACTCTCAATATTTTCAACGCCGTGCAGCATAGACCAAATTGCAACAGAGCAGGTCCCCGAGGTGCCCGTAGTGCGACTAACCCGGACGTTCAGCGTTTCAATGCGCGCGGGCTCCTAAACTGGTTCCGGTGTCAGCCAGGAAAGATCTTTCTGAATTGGGTATCGAAATAATCCCAAGTGTAGACTGCGCTATTCCCAGCATAGCCTTCATAGTAAGATCTGCCGTTCAATGTGGGCAGACCCGCCCAGATTTTGGCCAGATTGAGCATGAAATCTGCGCGCGGCATATCGGCGGACAGGAAATCGCTTAGTCCGGCCTCTTCCAACAGCTGGAGTGCAAGCTGATCTTGTAATTCCGGGCTGAATCGCTCGCTGAGCGGCACTTCTTGATGACCGACGAGACGTCGCAAAGTGGCGGGGATAAGCTGATAGCGCCCGATTGCATGAGGCTGTCCCGGGGTGTCTTCGATCCACTGGTAAATCTCGGCGATCGTCATCTCGGTTGGCCGTTTGCCAGGTTGCGTTCGTGCACCATGCTGCACAGCATCATACTCGCCTTTGCCGGCTTCCGCTCCAGCGATAAGGGTCAAAAGCTGCTTGGCAGTGGACGGTACGGCCAGCACTGGCGCAAAAAGGCCACCGCTTGCGCGACCGCGAAAAAGGCTCGCAACCCCGGGGCGCAGTGCCACCGCGCCACGTCCGAGATGGGCACCCGACGGCTGCACAAGGGCAGGGCGGTGCGCCTCAACCTGAGAGGTGTCGCTGTGGGAGGCGCGCTGCCCAAAGAAACCGTTCTGGATCAGCGAGACATTGTTTGCCTGCACATCTGAAGCCGCAAGGCAAAGGATCAGAAGACTGAAACGTAGTGATGAGACTGAAGACATATTAACCGGGTTTCTACTCGCGGGATGTTTCGCGTTATATGCTGAAGTAGTCTTGATAAACCGTTTACCGGCGCATCCTCACTTCACCGGCCGTGGCAGGCTAGCCGACGCAGGGCATCATCAACGGCAGGTAACGAGCATGGTTGCTGCACTGGCCACAATGTGCCTTTGCAACCGAGACGGTATAAAGTTTGCTGGCAAAACCTTTAGGTTTCAGAGTGTTCCCTTCGGCCCCATGGGTGCACCAGCGCAGTCAAGCTAATCAGTTTCGGGTGAAGGAGCCGCAGAAAAACAATTGCGCCGCGGTTAGATTGGTACAAAACGTCTGACAATTTCCGTGATTGGCAGGTGTGCTTTCAAACGATTGGCCAGCAGGAACATGCCGCCGAATTTTCGTTGAAGATACAGGACGTCCATTGGAACGGGTGGCGGAACAAAACCGTCCGCGGCCAAAGCGTTCGCTGCGTTATTCATTTTTTGCACGAGCACCGTGTTTCCAAAGTTGAATGCTTCTTGGTCGCGGAACGCGGTGAAAGCCATTTCAATCATGTCGAGCAGGGCTTGTTGATGATGAGCTTCTGTCTCCGGTACAATGAAGCCGATTTCCAGCGCAATTGCGCGAAGACCTTCACTGTCCCCGGCAATGCCAAACTGAAAGAGCCGCCGATATTGATCCACAATTTTGGACTGGAAGCGTCGAGTGGCGCCAAAATCCAACAAGACAATCCGGCCTGTAATTGGGTCAAACCTGTAGTTGGCGAAGTTTGGGTCGGTTTGCATCAAGCCAAATTCGAAAAGTTCCCGCAACAAGAGGGTCACTAGATTTTCCGTAATCTGATTTCGTTGCTTCTGGTCCAGTTTGAAGGCGTCCTCAATGGGGTGCGAGGTTACAAAGGACATCGCAAGCACGTGCTTGGTTGTGTAGTCCGCGTGAAGCTCGGGAACGACGAAAGCGTTGTCGTCCCGTAACAGCCGCCGAAAGCTTTGAAGAAACTGGCCTTCGCGCTCATAGTCCGCTTCTTCATGCAGCTGGCGACGAGCTTCTTCCATGTATGGTTTCAGCTCAAAACCCTTTGGGATTAGTCCTGACACCCTGATCAGCGCGGCGACGTTGGCGACGTCGCTGTCGATGCTGCGGGCGACACCGGGATATTGAACCTTGATTGCCATGTCTCGCCCGTCCCGCGTTTTGGCGCGGTGAACTTGGCCAATTGATGCGGCCGCCACTGGCCGTACATCAAAGCGTTCAAATTGCCTCAACCATTTGTCGCCCCAGCTCTTGTTCAGAACGGTTTTGAGTTGTTTTGGTGGCATGTAATCCGCATCTGCTCGGAGCCGCGCCATGATTTGATTGAGCTCTGGTGGTAGAATGTCACCGGTATCCATAGAGAGAAGCTGGCCAATTTTCATGGCCGCACCCCGCATCCGCGCGAGATCATCGGCAATCCGTCGTATGTTTGAGGGTGTCAGCAAGAGGTCTTTCGCATCCAGCTTTTTCCCACGCGCAGCCTCACGCAAACCGGCCACTGCCATGTTGCCCGCAACGCTCGTCGTCATGGTGCCCAAGAGGGCCAAACGAGTCAGTCGTCCCGAGGGCACGTTCGAAGCACGTGGGGTGGTTCTGAAAACACTCATATCGCTCTTCCCGATCAAATCGTGCCCAAAAATTTGCTCTTGCGCCGTTTGAGCGGGGGGTTTCACGAATGCCGGACCAGAAGTGACGCGTGCAATACCATGAAACGCAGGGCCTCCCCCGCCAGTTGGCTGATGACGGAAGTCATACGCTCTCACGTCGTGATAAGATCTCTCTGCAACAACTCGTTGGTGAGTTCTATTCGTTGATGAGTGACCAACAAATGCAGCAATGACATCCGAACCCGTTTCCATGACGTAAAACTATCAATGGAGGGCTGAGATGAAATATCTGATTGCTTTGATTGCGGTGATGTCCTTGGCACGAACGGCCGACGCGTTGGATTTATCCGCGACGTTTGAGTCTATCGACGGTGGAGAGATTGCGGTGTCCGATTGGGCAGGCCAGCCCGTGTTGGTGGTGAACACAGCCTCTCAATGCGCGTTCACCAAGCAATATCGTGGTCTGCAAGACTTGTATGATGCCTATCGCGATCAAGGCCTGGTGGTGCTTGCGGTTCCTTCTGACGACTTTAAGCAAGAGTTGAGATCGAACGCAGAAGTCAAAGAGTTTTGCGAATTGCAGTATGGCATCGATATGCCGATGACCGGGATCACTTCCGTAAAAGGCAAGACGGCGCATCCTCTTTTTGCGTCCTTGCGTGAGGAAGAGAATTATGTGCCACGCTGGAATTTCAGCAAGGTTCTGATTGGCCCAGAGGGTACGGTCGTTGCCACATACAGCTCAAAAACAGAACCGATGTCTAACAAGATCGTCGGCCAGATAGAAGCTTTGCTGGACTGAACGAACTTTCACACCCGGCAGCTGAAAACCGGCATTGGCCAGGTCCACGCAATTGCCTGCGCAACTGTCACGGAACGTCGTGTTCAAGCACGTTCAATCGGTTGATGCCATTTGAAGACAAGCGCTGAATGAGGTTGGTAGTCGGGACTGATTGAACGGCGATGTTTGATTGTATGGCCATCGCCGCTGCTGTTCCGACGGCTTGTCCCATTGCCATGCATTGGGGCATGCCGCGTACTGAGGCGAAAGCAACAGCATCTGCTGACAAAATGCGGCCCGCGAACATCAGGTTCGTGATCTCCTCGGGAACCAGAGACCGGAACGGAATTGTATAGTATTGCCCAGATCGGAGGGCGGCGAGATGAGTCATGTCACCCTCGGCGCGCATCACATCATCGATAGGATTGTCACAGGCGACGATCCCATCTGCGAACTTGGTCGCACGTGCCAAGTCCTTGCCCGTCAGGCGGTAAATGCCTTGCAATTTACGCGTCTCACGCACGCCGACTGTTGGTGAAAGCATTGCCATATGCGCACGCTCAAAACCTGGAACTTCAGTACGTAGAAACATAGCTAGCTGGCGGCACCTACGACGCCCCTCTTGGGTCGCGGCACCCACGGCTAATGAGTCGGTGCCGTCCACATCGCGGACATGGACTGAATTGCAAAAGACGGTGCCCTCATGAAATCCTCGCATGAGGTACAGCTTCCTTAGATCCTTGTGCAACCTGCCATCTGCGACACCAATCGCTGCGTATTTCTGAAAGTACGGGTCCGGATTGGCGAAAGCGCGGTCCCAGTCGACCCCAATCATGAAAAAGGAGATCGTCACGGCCATCATGTTGCCGGATGCATCACCAAGAACATATGGCACTCCAGCCTTTGCGGAGATGTCGCCGTCTCCGGAGCAATCGATAACGATCTTTGGCTGAATTACGAAAGGCCCATGTCGATCACAGCAGGAGACCGATGCAATTTTAGTGCCGTCCATGTCGGGTTCGAGCGCGATGGTTCCCAGCCTGACACGTACGCCTGCTTCCTCGAGCATCTCGAACATTGTGAGCGTCGCCATGTCATGGTCGTAAATGATTTCAGGCCCGAAATTGTCTAGCGTGCAGGCGCGTTTTTCGGCGGCTGGTGGGTCCATCGATATGAGGCGATCTGTGAGTTCTTCAATTATGCCGCCGATAATCTGATCCATCGGGTACGCACCGCCCCAAGGCATACCGGGGCAGAAGGCCATTACGCCGCCGATCTTGCTGGTCGCTTCCAACAATGTGACCTGAAGCCCTTCACGCGCCGCCGCGATGGCAGCCCCGAAACCAGCGGTACCGCCGCCGATAACAAGGACTTCAGTGTGTTCTGTCTTCATCGCTGTTTGGTTTCCCGAGTGTTGAGAAAGCAGTCCGTTCCGTCTCGACGCTGATCCTGCACGCACAATCCGTCAAGAAAAGAAAGTTTGGTGGTGCGCAACACAAACCATCGGTTTCGGCGCAGCCATGTTCCAGAAATGGCGTGTGTGGCCAGTATGTCGCCGCACTCGGCCCAGCTGCATAATGCGAACAGCAGGCTTTCGCTGCGTATACGCCAAACGTCAGTTTTCCTGATGGGTGCAAGAAAGCTTGGCGTCGCTTTGAACTTTGCGCTTTGTGAGCCAACGTAGTCTCATAAGCCGAGGTTCCGATCAAAGCTGCCGTCTATTCCGTCAAGTAGAGTGACCGGTACCAAAGATCGTCCATCACTCGGATTATCAGGTCGTGGTCTATCGGACCTTCAGCGTCGTCCCAACCCGACAGACGATGCACGTCGGACAGGAGTGTGTCAGACATGTTGATCACCGCGCGTGCTTTGAGCCGAATAAACTGATGATCGGTATCGTCTGGCGCGGTTAACTCGCGTTTGATCAGGTCGCGCACGATGCGCTCGGACCAAATTCGATTAACCGATGCCATTCGGGCGGCAACCTCCGGCTCTTCCCGCAACAATCGTTCTCTCGCTTCCAAAAGGCGCGGGTTTTTCGCGGCCAGCATCACGGAGTAGGTGTTGGCGCGATGGATAGAGGCTTTCAGGTCCAGCCCGCCACCGCGAGGTCGGTGTACGCGCATCAATGCCCAGTACTTTCGCAATACCGCTTTGATGATATCTGATCGGCTGTGGAAGTAGAGGTAGAACGTTCCGCGCACCATCCCTGCGGCGTTTGCCAAGTGATCCACAGTGAGTGAATCATATCCGACAACTTCGATTTCTCGCGCTGCAACGGCCAACAATGCCGCTCGGGTACGGACGCGCTTGCGGCGATTTTGCATGGCCCGCGCCCGATCTTCTAGAACTTCGGCGGCGCTAAACCCTTCCAAAGAAAATATTTTTTCGTGAACTTCAGTATCGAGTTTCGTCTGCATGAATTTTTATTGACACAGTGTCTAATTTTGGTCAACCTTTGAAAATAAGACACGATGTTCAAAAATGGATCACGCATGCAGGGTTCCCGCGTTCGCTTTGAAAATGTGACCAAGTCCTTCGGGGCGACGGTGGCGCTTTCGGACTTCAATCTCGATATCGCGCCGGGAGAATTCGTGACGCTTCTTGGTGCCTCCGGATCTGGTAAGTCTACCGCTCTCAACATCCTCGCGGGGTTTTCGGACGCCTCATCGGGAGAGGTCTTTATCGATGATCGACCCCTGACCGGAGTGGCGCCGGAGCATCGCAACGTGGGCATGGTTTTCCAAAGCTTCGCACTTTTCCCGCATAAGACGGTGGCCGACAACGTCGCCTTTCCGCTTAAAATGCGGAAGGTGCCCCAGCCCGAAATCGACAAGCGCGTGAAAGCCGCCCTCGAAATGGTGCGGTTGGGCGAATTTGCGGCACGCAAACCCGCAGCGCTCTCAGGTGGGCAGCGGCAGCGTGTCGCTTTAGCCCGTGCCGTCGTGTTCGAGCCGCCGGTTCTGCTGATGGACGAATGCCTTAGCGCGTTGGATTTGAAGCTGCGCGAAGAGCTTCAGGGAGAGATCCGCCGCATTCACCGCGAGATCGGAACAACGGTTCTTTTTGTGACCCATGACCAGACCGAGGCGCTGACCATGTCGGATCGGATCGCCATTCTCGAAGGCGGCAAGATCGAACAAATCGATGCGCCTGAGGCCTTATATGATCGTCCGCGCACGCGTTTTGTCGCTGACTTCATCGGCCAGTCCAACATGTTCAGTCTTGGAGATGTCAAAGATGGCCGCGCGTCTGTGCCGGATATGGGCATCGATATTCCGATGTCCGACGAGTCCGCTGTCGCAATCAGTCTCCGCCCAGAGCGAATCCGCGTGGTGTTGGGGGAAGAGCCCGCTGACAAGACAATCTTTGAAGGCGTCGTGCAGGAAGAAACTTTTTTCGGTCCAGTGGTCGCGCAGATGGTGCGCCTTACCTCGGGCCGGTTGCTCGAAGTGCGCAGCCAACGGTCAGGGCATGACCGGATGCCGCATGCGGGCGAAGCGATCAAGCTGGCCTTTGATCCGGCAGATGCCGCGCCTCTGGCTGATTGAGAAAATATAACAGGGAGAGAGACATGACACTGACAACCAAACTTACGGCGCTGACCTTTGGCGCAACCTTGGTGGCAGGTGCCGCCGTGGCAGAGGACAGTCTGACCTATGCCGGTTCCGGCGGCGGTCTGGCGCAAGTCATGAAGGGAGTTTTTGACGATCCCTTCACCGCAGAAACAGGCGTCACTGTGAATGCACTCGCGACTTCTGACCGCGCGTCTGCACTGAAAGCGATGCAAGTGGCGGGCAAGGTCACCTGGGACGTAGCCGAGTTGAACCCGATTGAATACGCTACCGCGTCTCTCTCGGGTTGGCTGGAGCCGCTGGATTGGGCCGCGATGGACCCCGATGGCGTGCTTCCGGCGGAGGCGAAACTCGAAGACGCCGGAATCGCTGCAACCTTTTCGACCATTATGGCGGTGCGCACCGACAAGCTGCCTGAAGGCAAGCAGATGACTTCCTGGGCGGATTTCTGGGATGTGGAAACGTTCCCCGGCGGCCGTGCACTTCAGAACCAGCCGATAGACAACCTTGAGTTCGCGCTGCTCGCAGATGGCGTGGCGCCCGCTGATATTTACACCGTGTTGGCGACCGAAGAAGGGCAGGACCGTGCCTTTGCCAAGCTGGATGAAATCAAGCCACATGTCACCGCATGGTGGACTGCTGGCGCGCAACCGGTACAGATGCTGTCCGACGGCGAAGTCGCTTACACATCGGCGTGGAACGGCCGCATCACCAAATTGGCTGAAGAAGGTGTACCGGTTGAAATCAACTGGAACGGCGGCGGTATCAAGGCGTCTTACGTTGCCATCGTGAAAGGCTCAGAGAAAGCGGAATTGGGCCAGCAATACATCAGCTACATGATGACTGATCCCGAGCGCGCGGCGCAGTTCGCTTCGATGGTGCCATATCCAGGCATGGTGAACGGTTTGTACGACCACCTGCCTGCCGAAAAAGGCGCGATGATGCCAACACATCCGGACAACGTCAGCGGCCAGTTCGTCACCGACGCGGTGTTCTGGGGTATGCATCTTGGAGAACTGAAGGAGCGCTGGGAAGACTGGATCTTCGAATAATCTTGTTACCCCCGGGGCCACCGAATCCTCCTCCGGTGGCCTTCCTTTCCTCTATCGGAGCCTCGTCATGCGCAAGCGGCTGACATTGATACCGGGCATCGTCCTGATTGCTGTGATGTTTCTGATCCCGGTCGGGATCGTGTTTCAGCAGGGGCTGTTTGATCCCGTTTTCACGATGGATCATTTCGAGAGGTTCGCGACTCGTGGCGCCTATATGCGGATATTCTGGAACACGCTTCAGGTTTCTGCGGTTGTCTCGTTGGCCTGTTTGCTGATTGGCTATCCGATTGCCTATTTCATCGTGCGCCAACCACCAAACCGCCGCCCATTCCTGATGTTTCTTGTGCTGGTCCCGATGTGGATGTCCATTTTGGCCCGCACATATGCGTGGATGGTGGTGCTAGGCAAAGAGGGCATCATCAATCAAATTCTCATGGCGCTTGGGTTTGTCGACGAACCGGTCAAGATGCTCTTCACCACAGGCGCAGTCTATGTGGGTATGGTTCAAATCATGCTGCCGATCCTGATTGTGACCTGTTTCTCCTCCATGACCGAAATCGACCAATCCCTGCTGCGCGCGGCGCGCATCATGGGCGCCAGCCCGCGCAAAGCGTTCCGCGAAGTCTTTCTTCCGCTTTCTGCCGAGGGTGCGATCACCGGCACGTTGATTGTCTTTATCCTGTCTATGGGCTTCTTCATTGTGCCCGCCTTGATTGGCGGCCGGAAAGATGTGCTGATGGCCAACGTCATCAGCAGCCAGGTTAGCCAGACCAACTGGGGTTTTGCTGCGGCGCTCGCGATCGTACTTTTGGTTGCGACACTCTTGATCCTGACGGTGGTGCGCGGCCTGTCGACGAGACTTGTGCACCACAACGAGGAGGCGCACTGATGCGTGACAGAAACCCGCTTCTGCTGACCTTCTATGTGCTGGTTGTGCTGTTCCTTTTCTTCCCGATCCTGATCGTTGTGCCGATCTCCTTTTCCAACGGGCGCTTTCTGAGCTTTCCACCACAGGAGTTCGGTCTCCGATGGTATCAGGCCTATTTCAGTGATCCTGTCTGGATGGCCGCCACCTTCCGCAGTTTGCGTGTGGCCCTTGGCGCCAGCCTTCTGGCGACTTTTGTCGGTACCCTGTCCGTCGTCGGGCTTGGCCGCCGCCGTACCAAAACCGCGGGCATCCTGACAGGCGTTTTCGTGGCACCCGCCATCGTGCCCAACATCATCGTCGCGCTGGGCGTCTTTATCTTCGCAATCCGCATGGGTGTGAGCGACAACGAGTTCACCCTGATCTGTGCCCATGCCGCCATTGGTCTGCCGTTTGTGGTGTTGATGGTCGGTTCTGCCTATCGGCAGATCGATCCGACACTTGAAAAAGCTGCCCGCATCATGGGCGCAGGCCCCGTACGCGCCTTTCTGACCGCAACTCTCCCACCTCTCACACCGGCAATCCTTTCGGCTGGCATCTTTGCCTTCTTTGTCAGCTTTGACGAGTTGATCATCTCGCTCTTCCTGATGTCGAGCGCCGAGACGCTTCCAATGCGGATCTGGAACGACCTGCGGTTTGAAATCAATCCGACCATCGCTGCAGTGAGCGTGTTCTTTGTGCTGGTGACAACCGTCGCCATGACTGGAGCAGAACTCCTTCGCCGCCGCACCGAAACCAAACACCACGACTAAGACCGGAGAATAGAAAAGATGCTGAAATACGAAAAATCCGGCCATGTCGCCACGATCACAATCGATAATCCACCGGTAAATGTCTTCACGCCTTCGATGCACAAGCAGATGTTTGAGATCCTGCAGGAATTCACTGCTGACCGCGACGTGCGCTGTGGTGTTTTTACCGGTGCCGGCGAGCGGTCGTTTTCTGCAGGAGATGATATCAAATCCAAACGCCCGGACCGCAGCCGCGAAGAGGTTGTAGAGCGTCACCTGACCCCTTCGCGGGCCTTTGACACCGAAGAGTATCCTGGGTGGGAACACGAAGTTATGAATATGGCGCGTTTCAAACCCATTGTGGGGGCGGCGAACGGGTATTGTTTCGGGCAAGGCTTCATCTATTTCAATCTGCTTAGCGACATCCGCTATGCAGCCAGCAATGCCGTCTTCGGAATGCCGGAAATTGCTTTTGGCATGGGCGGCGCGGGCGCGGCTTTGTCGCTTGGGCGCATGATCCCGCACACGGCGGCAATGGAGTTGCTGCTGCTTGGAGAAAAAGTAGATGCCGAGGAGGCAGCGCGCATGTTCCTTGTGAACAAGGTTGTTGCTCCGGAGAAGCTGATGGAAACCGCGCAGGCTGCGGCCGAACGCATTGCATCTCACCCGCCTTTGGGTGTTCGCGTTGAGATGGAAAGCTACCAGCGCAGCTTTGACATGAGCCGATCCGATGCCATGGCTACCGCGGGTCATATGTACCGCCTTGCCCGCTCTGTTCAGCCTACACAGCCTCCGCTGGCCGAAAAGGGTGCCGCAGAATGACCAAACACCCAGGACAGATCGAAGTTGACGGTTTGGCAGCGAACCTCGCCGCGTCCGGTTTCCCGGAAAGTCTGCCGGCCTTTTGTGCGGAACAGGCAAAAAAGTACGGCGAAGCCATTGCTGTGGACTATTTTCAGGACGGGGTACAACTCAGCTACCGCGCCTTGCACGAACGCTCCAACCGGGTGGCAGCAAATCTGTTGGCCCTTGGTTATCGCAAAGGCGCACATATCGCAGTGATGCTCCCCAATGGACCAGCCTCTGTGCTCTTGTGGTTTGCGATCATGAAGATCGGTGCGGTCATTGTGCCGGTGAACATTGCTTACGGCGGCAAAGAGCTGGACTATATCCTGAACCAATCTGACGCACAGGCGCTGATCCTCGGGGATCAATTCCGTGACGCTTTTGACGCCATGTCCAAACGTCCCGCGCTGCTGGATACGCCAATTGTGGTTCGGAACGGAGATCTCGGTGCCCTCGAAGAAGGCGGGCCTCTAGCGGATTTTGACCCCGGCTACCCTGTCGTGGCCACTGACCTCGCCAACCTGCAATACACCAGCGGCACCACCGGTTTCCCGAAAGGCTGCATGCTGACACAGGACTATTGGATTGTGCTCAGCCACTCGATTGCGCAGGTGCACAACCACTATGGCAACCGCAATCTCTTCTTCTGGGCGCCATTCTTTTACATGGACGGACAATGGTCTTTCCTGTCTGCGATGGCGATTGGTGGCAAGGCAATTGTAGCCTCGAAAATGAGCCTTACAAAGTTCCTGGGCTGGATGCATGAACATGACGCGCATTATTGTGTGCTGCCGGAACCGATCTTGAAGACCGTGCCGCCAGCACCAGAGGATGCCAACATCCCACTCAAGTTTGTGCATGCCTTCGGTTGGCGCCCTTCGGCCCGGGCCGAGGCCGAGGCACGCTTCAATCTCGCGGCACGCGACAGCTTCGGTATGACCGAAGTCGGCCCGGCGATCATTTGTCCGCAGAACAGTCAGGAAAAATTGGAAAATAACACCTGTGGCATCGCCGCGCCCTATCGCGAGACCCGTGTGGTCGGAGATGACGGACAGGAATGTGCGCCCGGCGATCCCGGAGAGCTGCAGATTCGCGGTCGTGCTATCATGTTGGGCTACTACAAACGCCCCGATGCGAACGCCGACAGCTTTGATGGAGATTGGTTCCGCTCTGGCGATCTCTTTGTCAAAGACGAGGACGGCTATCATCGCATCGTTGGCCGCCTGAAAGAAATGATCAAACGCGCTGGCGAAAACATCTCTGCAACCGAGGTTGAAACCGCCATGCGCGAAGCCCCGCAAATTGCCGAAGCCGCCGCCTTTGCCGTGCCCGACGACATGCGACGTGAAGAAGTGATGGTTTTGGTGAAGCTGGCGGAGGGGTTTTCAGAGGCCGATATGCCCGCTACCGCTGTCAAGAACCACGCCGAGTGTCTCGCTGCGTTTAAGCGTCCGCGCTATATAGGTTTTGTGCAGGAATTCCCACGCACCGCCACCAACAAGATCGCCAAATCTCAGATAACCGTGAGCGATGTTTCTGGGCCAATCTTTGATTGCCAGTCAATGGCGCAAATCAGTGAGAAAACAGCGTTTGACCTTCTCAAGCGGTGAAGACTTGAAAGCAGGTATAGACAAAGACTGCCAGCGAATTGCGAACTCATCCGCTCGATCTGAAGTTTGTAGAAGTCCCAGTCCCTAAGTTCTTTGCTATCGACCGAGCGCGCAGATAGGGAAAATCTGTGCGATGGGCACATTTGAGCCTTCAAGGCGCCTCTCGGTTACTTCTGCTCTTGAGAACACTCGAGAGTAGATCAACGGTTTGGAACGCCAAAGCGACATAAAGCGCGGCTGCGAGCAATTGCCCAACGCGGGTAGCGAACTTCTGGCCTGCATCGACATCAGTTGCCAACATGATGCTGCCCGAGAGGATTAGGAAGCCAGTGAGGGCACTGGACCACATCGCGGACTTCGCTGTTCCTTGTGCAATACGGGACGCAAAAATCCAGACCACGAAAAAACTAGTGGCCAAAAATAGCGGTAGTACGGGAGCGATGACCGTCGCTTCGTAAAACAGCAACATTACGACACCGCCATAAGCCAAGTTGGCAATCACCAGCCCCATACCCATGGACCATCCTCCTTTGGCGCCCATGGACAGAGCAATCATCGCCGCGACGCTGAGCAACAGAATGTCAGTCAACCCAAACAGCAAAAACACTGCCATAATTGGACCAATGGCCACGACAAGTTTCGAGGCCATCGATGCAGCCATTTCACGACTGGGCAGCGGTTTCGCTTCAGTCGGTGTGTTTGGAAGGGGCGGCACCAAAAGGAAGGCAACTTGTGTGATCAAGAGTGCGACCAATGTATTGAACATCAACCCGATTGTTACACTCCGCGCGACATCAGGCAGGTTGGGCACCAATACTGGTATGACCAGAGCCCCGATGATGCCGCCGACAACGGCCAACATCGGCGCGCCGGACGTCAGCATGAACATATACAGGCTCCACAACAGGAAAGTCGCAGCGGCCAGAAACAGCACTGGGAAGGGCGTGAGAATAACGGCCATACCATAGCCGATAGCCATCAACAGCCAGGCCAACCCGACAGCGCCGATCCCTGCGCGGTAGGTCATCGGGTGCTTTTCCTGCAGCAACAGTGCCACAAAGACCGGCATCACGTAGCTGAGCGGCCAGGGCCAAATCTGCGAAATCAGAAAAGCTCCGCCCACACCAAGTGTCAGACGCAAAGCCATTCGATGAAAGCCAACCTGTGTGTCTTGGTCATCCGTCATCAGGATTGTGCCCTGTCAATACAGATATAGTGACCAACTCACCAATCGGATCCACATGGCCCCCAGCGCGTTCCACAAGCCGCTCTCCTGAGTAAACACCATGACGTTTGCCCGCGCGTTGAGGCGCAAAGCGGCCCCTTGTCGGATGTCTTCAGCCAGTTCGTAGTTGGTGGTTTCAATGATCACGGGAAACACTTGGGCAGGCCGCAGCCACCCGGTGACCTCTTCTGGCATGGGCAAAGCACCGAGATTGGGTTGCTCGCCGGTCGAAACACCGACGGCTACACTGCGGATCTGGCCCTCAAACAACTGACCGGGGAAAGCGTCAAAAGCAATCGATACACGGTCGCCCTGCTTGACGTGCGAGAGATTGTTTTCCGAGAGATTGGCCTCGATCCAAACCTCATCGCCAGAGATCAGTGTCATGACCGGCTGTCCGCCATTGACGTAATACCCTGCATCAATTTGCAAGTTTCCAACCACGGATTGCATCGGAGCACGAATTTGCGTGCGCTCGAGGTTGAGCTGTGCCTCTGCCAATGCGGCCACTGCTTGACGGACTTGTGGATTGTCTGCGCCCTGCGGCCCAAGCTGCTCCCGACTGCGGTTCAGTTCAGCTTCAGCGGCTGACACCCCTGCCTCTGCCGTTTCGATCTCCGCGCGGGCTTGGTCGCCTCGGGCCTTTGCGTAAATGCCTTTCTGCTCCAGCTCAAAGATACGGGCCGCCTGCGTGCGCACTTCTTCGAGTTGCGCACGCGCCTTGGTCAGCCCCGCCGTCGCTGCGGCAACGCTTGCCGTGCTTGCGCCGACATTCAGACCAGCGGCCTCCAATGCCGCTTCGGCGACTTCCACCGCTGTCTCGAACCGCGTGGTTTCGAGTTGCAACAAGGTCTGCCCGGCTTCGACCAAAGCGTTTTGAGAAACCGGCACATCGACGACAAAACCTGACACATCAGAGACCACCGGAACGGTGAACATCTTGACCCGTCCAGAGGCCGTGTATGGGGTTGCTCGGTCAGCAACCAGATACCAAACAAACACAAGCGCAAGCACAGCCAAAATGATGGCTGTGGTGCGATTTGTGGATTTGTCAGCCTGCTCCTGCGTCATTTGCGACCTCTGCGTCAGCGGGTTGGTTTTCGGAATCGACCCATTTCATAAACACTTGATATCCGGCCGACAGGAACGCCGCGCCGATGAACATTCCCAGAATGCCACCGGCCATCATGCCGCCAATGGCGCCGATCAGCACAACGGGCATTGGCACATCCAGCCCGCGTCCCAACACCATCGGTTTGAGGAAGTTGTCCGTCATGCTTGCCGCTAGGAGAAGGATCGTGAAGGTCACATTCCAAGGCACCGAATTATCCCCTGCCCATAGTAGCCCGGCAGCCACGAGAGCGACGAGTGTGACCGGCACCTGCATTATGGCCAGCAAAAGAGCGATGATGGTCAACAGAGGCGCGGCTGGCACACCTGCAATGAAGGCAACGATGCCAAACACTATGGCCGTGATAAAGGCGATGCCGATGATCCCAATTGCGACCTGGCGAATTGTTTTCGTTGCGAGTTCATGCAGCTCTGGCGCGAGCTGGGCATCAGACAACCCAATCAGAATGCGACGGATCGATTTTGTCCCGGCCTCTGCCCACGCCAACATGATACCCGCAATGATAAGAGCACCTATGAGTTGGAAGACACTGCCCGCGGTGCTGGACGCCATGGAAAGCACCCACGAAGCGAATTTGCTCAGCTGTGGCTGTTTTGTTTCCAAGAAATCGGGAAGATCGGTGGCAGCAGCGACCCACGCCGCGTGCAGATCTTCACCAATCAGAGGCCACTCGGCAACGGCGGGGTTTGCTGCAGGTACTGTAAGGGTTCCCGCCTCGTATGCCGAATAGGCCTCAAGAGTTCTAACCGCGAACGCGTTGCCAATAGACCAGGTAGGAACACCGATGAGGACAATGCCGATCAAAACGATCACAGTGGCCGCTCGACCGGGCGACCATCCGAACCTTTTCTGGAGGGCTGTCTGGGCCGGATAGAGCGCGACTGCAAGCACAATACCCCAAAGCATAATTGGCAAAAACGGAGCAAAAACCCAAGTGCACACCAAAAGCACAAAGGCGATTAAAGCGAAACGAATGAGGGAAGCTGTGAAGGCGTCGGTTAGGGCCTTGCTGAGGTCTTCTGTCGATCTTTCCATGAGAGCGCCTCTCTAAATAGGAGATTTTGTCGGCGACGTTACAGCTTCGCTGTCACATCAATTCAAATTGCTGCAGATCCAAACTCCCCAAAAAAACGTTTTTTTTCAAGAATTTTGTCTGTTTCCAATGGAACAGATGAGCGAAGGCGTTCATCGGAACATATTGAAGGCATGCTCCTAAAGACGAAGATCACGTCCCTTTCGCTTGTAACACTTTACTCCAAATTCGGCCGTTGACGCGCCGTGCAGCGAACTTTCGGTTTCCGCCCTTAACTGACGTATGGCTTTTAAGAGGACAGAAAATCGTCTCACTTATCGGTTCATCGCATCCGACTCTGCCAATAACCAATCACGCATTTTGCGGACTACGGCCCGCTGCATGGAAGTGTCCTTAATCGCGAGAAAAAAGCGCGCGCAAAAGACTTTACGACTCGAAAGCGGTACCAGCATGCCGTTGGCCAATTCGCGTTCGCAGAGCACAGGATCTGCAATCAGGGCGCCTTCGCCATCTACCGCTGCTTCTATGGTGAGTCCGAAGTCATCGTAGAGAGTGCCGCCAAGATGGCTGGCAGAGACGACACCAGCCGCATTCAGCCAATCACGCCAATTGGTTCGATCTTCCCCGTGCAACAAATGGTAAGACGCAATGTCTTCAGCGGACGCGAGAGGTCCATGTTTCTGGACCAATGACGGGCTGCAGGCTGGGAATCCATGCAACTCCAACAAGGGAAAGACTGTTACATTTGCCCAATCCGGCGCTTCACCGTAGTGAATAAGGGCATCTGCCTCCTCTGGAAACTTTGCAGGGATGAGATGATCCGTGCGCATTTCCATATGAACACCTCCCAAATGAACACTAAGGGGCTGTAACCTGCGACGGAGCCACTTGGCGCCAAAAGCCGGCTCGACGCGCAAGACAAGCTTGTCCGGAACATTTGTTTGCGAGAGCACGTTTATTGTCTCTGACAATTCATTGAGTTGGCGCTTCAAGAGCGCCCCGAGATCGCTTCCGGCTTGAGTTAGGTGAAGTCGACTCTTCTCTCGACGAAAAAGGTCTGTGCCCATCCACTCCTCGAGGCGGCGGACTTGTTGACTGACGGCGCTCTGTGAAATTCCGAGCTCATCCGCAGCGTTGCTCATGTTCATGTGGCGGGCGGCAGCTTCGAAGACGCGAAGTGCGTTCAGGGATGGTAAGTGATGGCGCATAAGCACACCTCATTACTTCAGCTAATACCCTCCTTGGGTTTTGTAATTTCCAATCGCGAACACCGTCAACTACCTAATTTTCAAGAGCAGAAAACCGCTGCTCACCCCCACACTGGTCACCCCGCCAAAACGCGTATGGAGCACATGATGAAACACTTTCTCGACACTTGGGATTGGTCTGTTGACGAGCTGAAAGACATGGTTGAATTGGGCTTCCTGTTCAAGAAACTGGACAAGAAAGGCACCCTACCCGAACTTCTCAAAGGTCACTCTGTAGGCATGATCTTTGCCGAACAATCTACCCGCACCCGCGTTTCCTTCGAGGCGGCGTTGACCAAACTTGGCGGCCACGCCCAATACCTGCGACCCGGCGAAATCCACCTCGGCACCGGCTATGAAGGAAACTACGACACTGCCAAAGTCCTCTCGCGCTTCTTGTCAGGCATCACGATCCGCGATTTGGACCACCAAAAGGTCCTGGACTAGGCTCAGGACTCATAACCAGTAAATGACAAGGGCTGCCAACGCGATTGCCGACAGGAAGACCTTTGGGCACCTGTCGTATCGAGTAGCCACC